>JBDLQW010000177.1:0-4610 GCA_039800365.1 Pseudomonadota bacterium | reverse complement strand
AAAAGGGGCAGTTTTTAGGGTAACCGCTTGGGTTCTGGGGGGGCTTTCGCTGACAAGCGCGCAGGCCGCTACCGTTAGCGATCCTGATCAGAACGGCCCTACTTCGCGTTTTGGCGAGTACACCGATCGCGCCGCGATCGCGAGCAAGCGCCATCAGCAATTTCGAGATGACGACCGTGAAGATGCCGATTCGCCCGTGGCCGACAAGACTATCGCGCGTCGCCGACCTTCTCGACAGATTGCCAGCGAGGGACAAGACAGCTCAGGGGTGAGCGACATGGGCGGAATGCTCGGGACGACTCGGCGAAACGGAGTACAGGAAGTGGCGATGATTGCGGGCGACCTGGGGTTCTTCCCGAAAACCCTTTTCGTGACTAAAGATATTCCGGTTCGTCTTTTTGTGACTGGAGCCTCGAAGCAATCGCTTTGCGTGATGATGGATTCCTTTCAAGTACGCAAGCAGGTGCGAAGCCAATCGATCGAGGAACTGAGTTTTACTCCTGAGATCGCTGGAAAATTTCGGTTCTACTGTCCGATTAACGGAGCCGAGGGGTCTTTGATCGTTCGGGAGTTCGAGCGGGGTGAGGAGTCCTAAATGGCCTATGACCCGACTTTCCTAGCCCCCGTTCAGCACTTATTGGATGACGAGTCGGTTTCCGAAGTGTTGATCAATGGGCCGAAGGAAATCTTCGTCGAGCGTAAAGGAATGCTTGAGAAGACGGAGGTCAGTTTTTACGACGACCAGGCACTGCTAGCTGCGGTTCGACATATCGCTCAATCCGTCGGGCGTCGCATCGATGAAGATCATCCGACTTTGGATGCGCGGCTGCCCAACGATGGGAGTCGTGTTCATGCCGTCTTGCCTCCCTGCTCGAGGCAGGGCGTGGTGCTTTCGATTCGAAAATTCGGAAGTTCGGTGCCGACGTTTCCCGATCTGATTCAGCGAGGAACTCTCTCGAACGATGCGGCTCGTTTTCTGAAGCTCTGTGTTTATTTGGCGAAAAACACGATCATCTCAGGCGGAACGGGCTCGGGCAAGACCACGCTTTTGAATGTGATGGGGTCTCTTGTTCCCAAGACTCAGCGGGTTTTGGTCATTGAAGATGCTTCCGAGCTCAAGATTCGGGCTGATCACGTGGTTTGCTTCGAAACCAAAGCTGCTAATGCCTCAGGACTCGGGGCGGTGTCGATTCGAGACTTGATCAAGTCCGCTTTACGCCTACGCCCCGATCGCATCATCGTGGGAGAGGTGCGCGGTCCAGAGTCGCTGGATCTGATCACGGCAATGAATACGGGCCACGGAGGCTCGATGGGCACCACTCACGCCAATACGCCTTATGATGCCTTGGTTCGTCTTGAAACCTTGGCCATGATGGGCGACTCGAACGTTCCCGTCATGGCGATTCGCAGGCAGATCGCTGCAGCCATTCATATTGTCGTGCAAATCAAGCGAATGGCAGATGGCACCCGAAAGATTACGAATATCTCCGAAGTTGTTCCAGATGTCGATGAGCATGGTCGTTATCAGATTCGAGATATCTATGCTTTCGTGCAGACCGGACGAACTGCCGATGGAAAGATCCTGGGCGAGCACGTGCCCCTGGGGGTAGTTCCTTCTTTCTTTCACGAAATCGAGCTGAATCGCCTTCCGTTCACTCGAGAGACCTTCCAAATGCCCGATTGGTTGCGCCAGAGGATTGAGAAAAATCAAAACGTAGCCTAGAACCAGAGGCCATGCGCTACGACCTCATTGTCATCGGTTCGGGACCTGCGGGTCAAAATGCGGCTTTGCAAGGCGCTCGAGCGGGAAAACAGGTCGCCTTAGTCGACGAGCTTCCTATGCTGGGCGGGGGCTGCTTGCACTGGGGCACCATGCCCTCGAAGTCGTTTCGAGAGTCCGTCTATCGCTGGTCGCTCAGCTCTCGAGGCACCCTGGGGCGTGAGTCTGAGGACCTGACCCGTCGCTCTGGGGCGAAGGCTCTTCCTGATATGAAGCGCTTGCTCAAACGCAAGAATCGCGTGGTTGACGACGAAGCGAAAGTCGTGCGCGAGACTTTAGATGCCTGTGGTGTTCGGGTGTACACAGGCCGGGCGAAGTTCTTGGGGCCTCATGACTTGGAGGTGCGCTCAGCCCAGGGCGATGCTATTGTGCTCGCTGGCTCGAAGATCGTCATTGCCACGGGCGCTCGGCCGGTGTCGGGCGCGAAGATTCCCGTCGATGGAAAAACCGTCTTAGACAGCAATAGTGTTCTCTCGCTCAAGAGGGTGCCCCGGTCGATGGTGGTCTTGGGGGCAGGCATCATCGGCTGCGAATATGCCAGCATGTTTTCAACTGCGGGAACGAAAGTTTTTCTCGTTGATCGTCGTCATGAGATCCTCACTTCGGTCGATCGTGAAATCGTCGCGCAGCTGCAGGACCGTTTTGAGCAGCAAGAAATGGAAATTGTTCTCGAGGCAGAAGCGGTTCGTGTCGAGGCCCTTGCCGGGGGCAAGGGAGTTCGAGTTCATCTCAGCAACGGACGGGCGATTGAAGCCGAGGTGGTCTTAGCGGCCCAAGGGCGTCGCGGAAATACCGATGGTCTTGGTCTCGAGGCAATTGGAGTTCAGCCGGATGAGCGAGGGCTTCTCAAAGTCGATCAGCACTTTCGCACCACTCAGCCTCATGTCTATGCTGTGGGTGATGTGATTGGTTCACCCGCGCTTGCCTCCACAAGTATGGAGCAGGGGAGGATTGCCGCTTGTCATGCTTTTCGTATCGAGGATGGCCGCGAGCTCTATCGCATGCCTGAGATTTTTCCGTACGGAATTTATACGATTCCTGAGATCTCCATGGTTGGAAAAACCGAAGAGGAGTGCAGATCCGATTCATCCTTGCAGGTGATCGTGTGCCGCGCCCAATACCGAGAAGTGGGACGAGGTCAGATTGTCGGAGATCGCTGGGGTCTTCTGAAGATGATCTTTGATCGGAAGACGTTGAAAATCTTGGGAGTGCATATCGTCGGTGACAATGCCGCAGAGTTGATTCATATCGGTCAAGCGGTGATGCAACTGGGGGGCGATCTCTACTACTTTATCAATTCGGTATTTAACTATCCGACGCTGGCCGAGGCTTACAAACTTGCGGCGATGGACGCACTCAACCAAATCCGAAAGGAATCTTAAGGAAAGACGTGATGAAAATCGAAAAAGTACTTGCTCGTGAAGTGATGGATTCTCGGGGTTTCCCAACTGTAGAAGCCGAAGTGTCTGCCGGTGGGCAGATGGCTCGAGCCATGGTTCCATCAGGGGCCTCAACCGGTGAGGGCGAGGCTCTAGAGCTTCGCGATGGCGATTCGAAGCGCTTTGGTGGGAAAGGCGTTCGTCAGGCCGTTTCTCACGTCAACGGCCCGCTTGCCGAGGCGCTCGTGGGTCGGACCTTTGAGTCGCAGAAACAGCTCGATGACGCGCTCCTTAAGCTCGATGGCACCGCCAATAAATCGAAGTTCGGAGCCAATGCCCTTTTGGCCGTCAGCATGGCCGCGATGCGTTTGCGCGCTCAGCTGTCGGGTAAGCAGTTGTGGCAGCAGATTGCTTCAGACTTTTCGGGTCAAGGTTTGACGCTTCCTGTGCCCTTGATGAATATTTTGAATGGAGGCAAGCATGCCGATAACGGCCTTGCCATTCAGGAGTTCATGATTGTTCCTGCCGGATTTACCAAGTTCAGCGAAGCGCTGCGGGCAGGTGCCGAGGTTTTCCATCGGCTCAAGAAAATCTTGCATACCCAGGGGCTTTCTACGGGTGTTGGCGACGAAGGGGGGTTTGCCCCCAGTATTCCGGGAGAGCGTCCTCATCAGCAGGTGCTCGATTTGATTCTGAAGGCCATTCAAGAAGCGGGCTACCAAGCAGGTAAAGACATTTTCTTGGCGCTGGATTGCGCTGCGAGCGAATTTTCGCCCAAGCCCGGCGAGTACGCTTTTGAAGGAAAGACGCTGAGTTCCACCGAGATGGTGAAGATCTATAGCCAATGGGTGGATCAGTATCCTATTCTATCCATAGAAGATGGTCTGGCAGAGCATGACTGGGCTGGCTGGTCTGAGCTGACGAAGACCTTGGGATCGCGCTGTCAGTTGGTTGGGGATGATCTGTTTGTGACGAATCCGATTTTCCTGAAAAAAGGAATTGATGGAAAGGTTGCAAACTCTATTCTGATCAAACTGAATCAAATCGGAACCGTTTCCGAGACGCTCGAGACCATGAAAATGGCGGCTTCGGCGGGATATTCGGCCATTTCGTCTCATCGCAGCGGCGAGACGGAAGATGCCTTTATCGCCGACCTGGCCGTGGGTACGGACTGTGGGCAGATCAAGACTGGATCGGCTTCGCGTACCGACCGGATGGCGAAGTACAATCAGCTGCTGCGTATTGAGGAATGGCTGGGCGAAAAGGCTCGTTTTCCTGGGCTCAAGGCGTTTCGTCGCGGCTAGTAAAGTCGTGCCAGATTTTTTGGGGCTCACGGATGAGCCTCAGATCGCATCGAAAGTGGTGCTGAGAAAGCGCCCAAGAACGAGGCTGTGAGGCAGCTGCCGAGAAAGCGGCTGAGAAAGCAGCAGAGAAAGCGAGAGAGACAGGAT
>JBDLQW010000176.1:0-5597 GCA_039800365.1 Pseudomonadota bacterium | reverse complement strand
CTTATTTGATGGGCCAGATGGCCGTCGATGAGGCCATTCGAAATGCTTTAGCCGTTGGGGCAGAGTTTTCTTCCTCTTCTCCTGAGGCGCTTTTTGCGTTGGTAGATAATTTTTGTTGGCCCGATCCGACCGATTCTTCTGAGTTTGCTGCTGCGTTAGTGCGTGCGGCTTATGGCATGAAGCGCGCCTGCGATGAGTTTCGAATTCCTCTGATTTCTGGGAAGGATTCGATGAAGAATGATCTTCGCGCTGAGAAAAATGGGCAGAAAATGCGTTTGTCAATTTTGCCCACGCTCTTGATGACGGCTTTGGGGCGAATTCAAGATCTCTCTCTCGCACGTACAGCCGACTGGAAGACTGTAGGAGACGTGATTTTTCTTCTGGGCCCGCAAGAAAGCGTTGGGTTTGCGGGATCGATTGCCGGAGAGCTAGGATTGGTTCATGGCGAAGAGATGAATTCTCGGCCCAGGCCCGATTACGAGGTCGCGCGAAGGCTTTATGATTTTTTGGGTTCGAGTCGTTCAGGCCTGATTCGCTCAGCGCATGATTGTGCTGAAGGGGGATTAGGGGTTGCGCTGGTCGAATCGTGTTTTGCGCGTGGGTTAGGAGTGCATTGGGAAAAGCCGGTTTTGCCGAGTCGTCTTGAGTTTTGGGGCGAGGGATTTCATCGCCTCTTGGTTTCCTGTGCCGCTCAAGACGAAGGAAGACTGCGCGAGGAGCTCGCGCGCGCCGGTGTTCCTGCTCTGAAGGTGGGGGTCGTGACGCGCGAACCTGAGCTCGTGATCGGTGCGAATCGCTTTTCGTTGGAGCGCTTTTGGCGGGTTTGGTCTTCAGGGAAGGTGTCTTCATGAAGCAAGCGTTAGTGCTTTCCGGAGAGGGGTTGAATTGCGAAATCGAAACCGCGCTTGCTTGCCAAATGGTGGGCATTCCAGTGGTGATTCGCTCTTTGCAGGATCTCATTGCTCAGGGGGTGTCGCAGGAGCGCCTTTGCCAAGACTATGGGGCACTTTTAATTCCAGGGGGCTTTTCATTCGGAGATGAGTGGGACTCAGGGCGGATTCTTGCTCTGAAGATTCGCTCACGTTTGAAGTGGAATCTTGAGGCCTTTGCCCGTCAAGGGGGCTGGGTGCTTGGGGTTTGTAATGGCTTTCAGTGTCTCATTCGTTTGGGAATTTTCGGAGCGGGAGTGTCGATCACCCAAAATGCTTCGGGAGCGTTCCTGAATCGTTGGGTCGAGCTTGAGGTCACCGACGCTCGTGGCTGGTTAGCGGGCCTCGAGCGACTTGAGCTTCCGATTCGTCATGGTGAGGGGCGCGTGGTCGAAAGCCCCGGAGCTTTGGCTCGATCGGAAGCGTGCGTGGCGCTTCGATACACTCAAGAGATCAACGGCAGCTTCGAGCAAGCAGCCGCACTGTCGACAGTAGAGGGACGGGTTTTGGGAATGATGCCCCATCCCGAGGCTGCGTTTTTTCAGTTTCAGAATCCTAGTCGTTTGCCCGGAAGTGCGACTGCGTTCGAGCAAGGCGTGGGCGCTGCGCTTTTTAGGAATTTAGCCCGAGGACTTTCGGGATTGGAAGGAGGAGCTCGTGTCTCGTGACGTACAATGGACACCCGTGCGGCGCGCTTTGATCAGTGTTTCGGATAAAACCGGCTTGGTCGAGCTGGGAAGGGCTCTGGCTTCTCAAGGGGTGGAGATCTTAGCTTCCGGAGGAACAGCTCGTGCCCTGACTGAGGGGGGAGTAAAAGTTCAGACGGTCGAAAGCTTTACGGGAAGCCCAGAGGCGTTTCAGGGGCGAATGAAGACGTTATCGTTTCGGGTTTTCAGCGCGATTTTGGCGCGGCGGCGAGACGCTTCAGATGCTCGCGACTTGGAGCGTTTGGCGATTCCAACAGTCGATCTGGTGGTCGTGAACTTTTATCCTTTTGAGAGCGCGCGCGATGCGGCCAAAGAAGAGCGGGAGCTCATCGAGGAGATTGACATTGGGGGCCCTGCCTTGGTGAGGGCCGCAGCGAAAAATGCGCCGGATGTTTTAGTGTTAGCCGATCCGAAGCAGTACTCGGGCTTTTTGAAGGAGTTTGGAGCGCGGGGAGAGTTTAGCAGCGAGCTTGCTTGGGCATCTGCTGCCCGAGCGTGGTCACGGGTTCGGGAGTATGATGCCGCCATTGAAGACGTATTCGGAGAAACGCGCAAAACGGGGCTTTTATCTCTCAAATATGGCGAGAATCCGCACCAGTCGGCGCGATTCGAGATGCATTCCCATTCGCCCATTGCTTATGATCGGCCGCTGACCGATCAGCCCATTTCTTACAATAATATTCTCGATCTATCGGCCGCCTATCAGCTCACTTCAGAGCTCAAGGCTCGGTTTCCCGAGCGTGTTCATGTCGTGGTGGTGAAGCACGGAAATCCTTCTGGCGTCGCATCGGTTCCCAAGAGTGACGCCCAGGCTTTAGATCGCGCTTTAGAGCTCGCTTGGCTCGGTGATCCTATTTCAGCTTTCGGGGGAGTGCTGGCTTTCAGTGAGCCGCTCAGCCCAGCAGCGCTCAAGTTCTTTGACGAGCGCTTTGTCGAGTGCTTGGTAGCGCCTGGTCTACGGCGAGAAGACCTTCAAGAGCTGCTTCTGAAGCGAAAGGGACTTAAGGCCCTGTCTTGCCGGTATGAAGAGGACTCGAAGACCAGCTTGCCGTCATGGCGTTCGGTGGATGTGGTAGGGGGACGTCTTTGCCAAGAGGTCGATCGCGTGATCGAGAGTGAGCCCCTGCGTTTCGTTACTGCAGAGACAGACTGGAGCACTGAGGTTCAAGCGCTGGCTCAGTTTGGGATCAGCGTCAATCGTGCGCTCAAGTCCAACGCGATTTCAATCGTGGGATCTGTTCGTGAGTCATGGGTGCTTCTGGGAGCAGGCCAAGGGCAGCCTAACCGAATTGACTCGCTTCAAACTCTGGCTGTGCCGCGAGCGCGAGCCACTTGCGAGCGTGTGGGAGCCACCTGGTCTGAAGTCATTCTGATGAGCGATGCGTTTTTTCCTTTTTCAGATGCCATCGAGGCTTGCGACGCGACAGGTGTGAAGCGTGTTGTTCAGCCTGGCGGAAGCGTGCGAGACCCTCAAGTAATTGAGGCTGCCAAGCGCCTGGGAGTTGAAATGGCCTTTACGGGAATTCGTCACTTTCTGCATTAATTCGAAGCCTAAGGAGATGAGCGTGAGTTCGAAGCCAGTGCGGTACGTGGATGCGGGAGTGGATCGAAAAAAAGGAGATCGGCTCGTCGAGGGGATTCAGCGGCTTGGAGCGTTTCGTCGCAACCCTGATTTGGCGAAGCGCTTGAAGTCGACCATCGGAGGCTATGCTTCGGTTTTTGAGATCACGCCAAAGCACTGGATCGCCGCCACTACCGATGGCGTCGGCACGAAGCTGAAATTAGCTTTTGAAAGCGGTTTGCATGAGACCATCGGTCAAGATCTGGTGGCGATGTCGGTAAATGATTTGATTTGCGTGGGGGCTCGGCCTCTTTTTTTTCTCGATTATTTTGCGACGTCGGGTCTGGAGCTTTCAGTGGCGTCACGGGTGATCGCTGGAATCGCTCGCGCTTGCGCAGATTCGGGGTGCTTACTGGTTGGCGGAGAGACCGCTGAGATGCCGGGAATGTATTCTCAAGGGGAGTATGATCTTGCGGGATTTTGCGTGGGTTCGCTCAGTTCAAGTGAACTCTTGCCGCGCAGGCGTCTTCAGCCGGGGGATCGCTTAATTGGAATCGCGAGCTCTGGCTTTCATTCGAACGGCTATAGCTTATTGAGGCGTTTGCTCGATGAGTCCACCAGCTTCTCTGTGCGTGGAGTGCCGTTTTCGCGGACTCGGCGGGCCCTGGTTCGAGAGCTCTTAACGCCTACCGCACTCTATCCGCTGGGGGTCTTGCCTCTGCTGGGCGAAGTTTCTGCGGTGGCTCATATTACGGGCTCAGGGTTCTTGAATTTGCCCCGAATGGGCGAACATGTTTCTTATGAGATCACGCTGCCACCTCTATCGCAGCGGGCTCGTGTGTTTACTTGGTTGCATCGGTTGGAGCGCGTGTCGTTTTCTGAGTGCGCGCAAACCTTTAACCTAGGAATTGGCTTAGTGCTTGCGGTTGAGGCTAAAAAAGCCAAGCGGGTGCTATCGCGACTGGGTCAGCAGCACCTGAGGGCTTGGGATCTGGGGCAAGTGGTTCGAAGAGCTCCGAAACAAGGATCTCAAGTGTTGGTGCGTGCTTCAGAACTCGAGGGGGCATCGGAGGCACTGCTTGAGTATTAAGTCGGGCCCTGCGCTTTTGGGTATTATCGGGGCAGGACAGCTCAGTCAGATGCTCTGGGAGGCGGCTCAGAGTTTGGGGGTCGAGGCTCGAGTTTATGGCCTCATGTCGGATTCGCCCGCGGCGAGGGTAGGAGCTCAAGGAGTTGCTGGGGCTCTGGATGATCTCGAGGGGCTGAGTAGGTTTTGTCGTTCGGTCGATCGAGTGGTGATCGAAAGTGAGTTTATCGACGCTCAGATTTTAGAAGCATTGGCGCAGACAGATCTCGCGTCTCGCTGGATTCCTCCATTAAGCGCACTTTTGCTCACCCAAAGTAAACTCGAGCAAAAACGACTTTGGCAGCAGTTCGGGCTTCCGAGCGCCGAGTGGAGAGAGTGGTCTGTGCCCCGGAATCATGCCTCAGAGGCATTGGTCGCTGCTTTGGCTGGTGGAGATTGGGTCGCAAAGTCGGCAAAAAATGGTTACGACGGACGAGGCACCTTAATCGGATCGGTGGGTCTCGAGCAGGCTCAGTTGTTTTTTCGTCGACATCCCGAAAGCGAAGTTTATCTCGAAAAGCGCGTGCCCTATCGTCGGGAGCTTGCAATTGTCGGGTGTCGAGATGCCCGGGGGCAGATTTTTGCCTATCCGCTGGTAGAGACTCGACAGTATCGAGGTGTTTGCGAGCGGGTCTTGTCGCTGGATCTTCAAGAGCAATCATCGCTTCAAGTTCAAGCAGAGCGATGCTTGACTCGAATTCTTGAAGCATTGGAATGGCGTGGAGTGTTGGCTGTGGAGTTTTTCGAAACCGCCGAAGGCGAGCTTTTGATTAATGAAATTGCACCTCGGGTTCATAATTCGGGCCATTTCACTTTGGCCGCAGCGGGACAAAGTCAGTTTCACGCACAAGTTTGCATTGCCCTAGATCGTCCGCTTTCAGCTGAGGATTTTCGTACTTCTGTATCCTTTGGGATGGTGAATCTTCTGGGCTCAGAGGCTGCTTCGGGCGCTGTGCCGATGATCGAGGGTCTCGAGCGTGAAGCCAGTGTGAAGTTTTCTGCCGGGTTTCCTCAGCCTCCCAAGGACTATGGCAAACGTCATAGTACTCCATTGAGGAAATTGGGGCATTGGAACTGGGTTTCACCTCGCGGCTGTTCGCGGGAGGAGATCGAGGCCACTTTGAATGAGATGAGTGCGTGCTGGCGAGCCTGGTGCCAGAGGCAAAACCATTCTCGAAAGGTTTAGGGTGAGGATCATGAAAGAGGTTTTGATCGTGATGGGGTCAGAGAGCGATTATCCCACGTTGCGCGAGGCTGAAGAAGTCTTAGGGCAA
>JBDLQW010000175.1:0-4826 GCA_039800365.1 Pseudomonadota bacterium | reverse complement strand
GGTAGGCTATGTTTATATTAATGGTTTCGCAGCGCCACTGGGGTCGGCAGCAGCTCCAGCGTTTACAGAGAAAAGCAGTTGGCTTGCTGGGATGTATTTTCCGACCTCGTCATCTTTGGCTTTAACATCAAATGGCACTGAGCGGCTGAGGATTGCCTCTTCAGGCAACGTCGGCATTGGAACCTCAAGCCCAAGCGAAAAGCTTGAAGTTTCTGGTAATATCAAGGCAAACGGTGGGATTTCTACAAAGTTTTTTTCAAGGACCTCATCAGGCACGATCGCTGTTGATGACAGCATCATCGCCGCAAACGCTGCAACCGCAGCATTTTCGCTCACACTGCCTTCTGCCTCAGGAATTGAAGGCAGACAGTATATCGTGAAGAAGACAGACAGTTCCGCGAACCCCGTGACATTGGTCGGTACAGGATCCCAAACAATCGATGGCGCTTCGAGCTACTTGCTAGGTCTTCAAAATCAGCACGTGTCGGTAGTCTCTGATGGAAATAACTGGGTGGTCACGGGGACCTCTTACGCGACTGGAGTGAAGACATTTCAAAACATGAAAACCTTTACTGCCGCAGGAACCTTTACTGCGCCTGCAGGAGTGTCGTTGGTCTATGTCACGGCGATTGGCGGTGGCGGTCCGGGTTCTTGGCAGTCAGGAGGCGGAGGTGGGGGTGGCCATTGTGTCATTCAAATGCAATGCGCTGTTACCGCGGGGTCTAACTACAATGTAGTTGTCGGGGCCGGTGGTGTTTCGGCGCCAGGAGGTACGAACGTCGGTGGCTCGTCTAGTTTCGGGTCGTGTGTCACTGTGCCTGGAGGCACAGCTGCCTTGGGAGCTACTGGGGGCTCGGGCGGTTCCGGAGGCGGTGGCGGAAAAAACGGAACTGGAGGAACAGGTGCCAGTGGCGGAGCGGGCGCTAGCGGTTCGGCGACATTAGCTGGAGGCGGCGGAAGTGGATGCGGCTATCCCAACGTCACAAACGGAGGGCTGAGCTTGGGAGGAGGAAACGGCGGTTCGGGCTCCGCAGTAGCCTATAATTTTAGTAATGGGCTTGGAGGGGGCGGTGGAGGGTTGTTTTTCAAGGGTTACACGGCACCCATGACAGCAGGCGGGTCGGGGGGGGTTGGTTATGGAGCTGGGGGCACTTCTGGCTCCGATGACTGGGGTCATGGGCAGAGCGGTCAACCCGGAGTGGTTTATGTCGAATGGTAGTAGGCTCGGGATTTGCGAATAGCTAACTTTACGGTTCCCACAGAGTTTTATCCCTAAAGTGGAATCGGTCGACTTATCTTTGTAACCTCGCCCTAATTCACGACAAACATCTCAACTTCACCGTGGTTTTTGACAGGAATCCGGCCTCGATGAGTGCAGTCGAACTGATCGCTCACGAGAGCATAAGTCGATCCGCTGATGTTCACAGAATTCGGCATGGCTGCTGCCTCGATTCGAGAGGCGATGTTCACCGTGTCGCCCCAAATATCGTAGGCAAACTTCTGAATCCCCACTACTCCGGCGATCACAGGGCCTGTGTTGCAACCAATTCGAATTTCAAAAGTGGGGCGATTCTCGGTGCGGCGGACCTCGTTTTCGGCAAGCATCAAGTCTCGGATTGCAATTGCGGCGTTCACAGCATCAAAAGCATGAGAGCTGTTTTCAGCAGGCAGCCCACCCGCGCACATATAGCTGTCTCCAATGGTCTTGATCTTTTCGAGCCCATTTTCTGAGATGATTCGGTCAAAGGCCGAGTAGAAAAAATGAATTTCATTCACGAGCTCTTGTGCTGGAAGAATTTGGCTCAGACGAGTGAAGTTGATGAAGTCGGTGAAGAGTACTGTCACTGAAGCGTAGGCTTTGGCGCGCACGGTTCCCAGAGCCTTGAGCTCTTCGGTAATCTCTGAGGGAAGGATGTTCAGTAGAAGCCTTTCTGTTTTCTCCTTCTCGTGCGTGAGTTGCTGCGTGCGTTGGGTGACTAAGGTCTCAAGAAAGATATTCTGATCGACTTGATATTTGAAGGTGGCGATCACTCCCGCTAGGGCGCTTAAGGTATGTGCCTGCTGGTCAAGAGACTGAAGAGGAGAGTGTTCGATGGGGTCTAAGTGACCCGCATAGATGTAGCCAATGATTTCTTTTTGTTGCCGGATTGGCGCCAAAATAAAGGTGTCTGCTGGTAAGACCGACCGGATTCGCCCGATTGACGGGGTCTCTGGGCCGCCCTTGCTAAAAATCAGCGCCAGCTGATGATCAAAATCGGTAGGCTCGATCGCAATTTTTTCAAGCATCAGGTCTTCGACATTCAAGATTCTCGTCGACTTGATATGAGATGCGCGAAAACGGTGGCGCTCTTCCTCGTCAGCAAGAAGAATGCAGGTGAGGCTCATTCGCAAGTGCTCTTGAATATGCGCCGTCAAGAGCTCAAGCGTTTCTTCGAAGGCTTGGCCATTGCCTGCGAGTTCTTGCAGCGCGAAGATGATTTCCATTCCTCGATTGGCGTGGTGAACCGATTGGTGCAGTGCCTGGACCTGACTACGCAGCGACTCGCATTGTTGCGAGAGCACTTCGATCTGCGCTTGCATCTTCTCGTTTTCGGCCGACATGGTCTCAGTATCGCTGGCTCGATTTCGAGATGCCACGAAATACCAATGCCCTAGCGAATAGCTTCTGTGTTAGGGTGGGTTCAAACATCCTTGAACAGAAACCTGAATTCAGATTTTTGATGGAGCATGGGTGATGTCTTCGCGATTAGGTTCAGATGCTGTCCACGAGGCATTGGCTCGTTTGTCTTTTCAGTTGCCTGAGCGCTCAGCCGTTCCGGAAATTGAGTCGCTTTTAAATCGAAGCGTTTTATGGGGAGGCAAGCGCCTGCGTCCGCTCTTGACGTTTCTGGTAGCGGATTCGTTGCGAGTCGATCTCCGCCCGGTCGCAGCGTACGCAAGGGCAGCCGAGTTCACCCATGCGGCGACTCTTGCCCACGACGATGTCATCGATGAGGCCATGGTGAGGCGACACCGACCCACCCTGAATTCTCGAGCTTCGAATTCGCGCGCCGTTCTTGCCGGTGATTTTTTACTGGCTCAGGCTTTGAAAGAACTCTGTGCGAACCCGTCAAACGGCCCCACTCGCACCCTGATTTCTGGTCTTTCTCAGGTACTCGAAGACATGGTGAGTGGTGAGTGGCTTCAGCTTGAGGCTCGGGGAGTAGTCGAGGTCAGTGCTCATCATTTAGATGAGGTAGCTCGAAAAAAAACGGCGAGCCTTCTGGCCTGGTGTTGCTCCGTGGGACCAGTGCTTGCCGAGCTTTCCGACTCGCTTGTTTTGCGTCTTCGTGAGCTGGGGATTCATTTAGGAATCGCGTTTCAGCAAGTTGATGATGTGTTGGACTTTCAAGTAGGAGGCGAAAAGCCTTTTGCTCAGGACATTCGAGAGGGGTTGGTCAATCGGGTGGGTTTCGAGCTGATACGGGCGAATCCCTCGTTGGCAGAGCCGCTCCGTCGAACGATTGCGCTTTGGCGCCACTCCTCGGCTGAGGTAGCGCTTCAGTCGCCTTGGCCATGGCAGGAGAAGGAGCTCGAGGCGGCTCGGCACGTAGTACGCCTTTCTGCCCAAGCACATATTGAGGCGGCTCGCGAACTTTGGAATGGGGTGATCTCGGAGCTCAGCCTCGAGAGGTCAAATCCCTCGGTACAGGCGATTTATCGAATTTTGGATGAGCTTCCCGGGAGGCGCAAGTGAGTGCTCGTTGGGTTTCCCTCGAGCAAGGCACTGATGAGCTTCGTTCAGCGCTTTGGACAGGATTTGTGACTCTCAAGGGCGAGCGTCTACGGGCAGTTCCTCGAGAACTGATTTTTGAGGGCGAAGGACGCAAAGTTCTTTTCTTCGTAGATCCGCCTCAGCGTCAGGTGCCCGGTTTCTTGAAGCGATGGGCCGGGGCCTTGCGCTGGGACCGAGCGTTTTTTCTTTTGGGAACCGCTCTTTGGGTGGGCGTGCTGGGTATGGCACAAGACTGGTCTTTTCGGTGGTCAACAGCCACCCTTGCTGTTGTGGGAGCGCTTGCGCTTCATCTTGCTGTGAATGCCTTTGCGGAAATTCAGGATACCTTAAGATTAGTGGATTTCTCGCGCTGGTACGGCGTGAGCCGTGAGTCGTCTGCAGTACTTGAGGGTTGGGTTACCCTTGAGGCGCTGTCTCGAGTGGGCTGGGGATTTTTAGTACTATCGTTTCTGTGCGGCATGCCATTGCTTTGGTGGCATTCTCGAGCGCTTTTACCCATGGCGGTGATGGGGGCAGTGTCGGCCTGGGGTTATGCGCACCAACCTCTTTCGCTAAAGTATCGCGGGTGGGGAGAGTTTTTTATTTTTCTCGCATCGGGCCCGGCCCTGGCTCTCGCGCTGAGTTGGTGTTTTTTTGAGCGCTGGAGTCCAGCAATGGCGTCTCTGGGGTTTTGCGTGGGCTTTTGGAATCTCGCTTATCATCACTCGGGCAATTTACCTGATGCCGACCAGGATCGCGAATCGGGGCTAAAGACCTGGGTGCTTAGGCTGGGGTTTTTGCGAGCACGGTGGCTCCTCTTTCCGCTTTCGCTTTTGTCGTGGCTGGCTTGGGCTCCGGCTCTGATTTCAGGAGCGGTTCAGCCGCTTTATGTTTTTGCGTTAGTTATTCTTCTCGTTCCGCAGTGGGCGCTAGCGTTACGTGTCAGTCGGGCCTCAGGATGCGCTTCGATCTGGTTGGTGGGACTTCGTCGCCGAGCCTGGAGGGTGCAGCTAGGGTCGTTTATCGGAGCGCTCATGCTGAGTTTGGTTTTTTGGTGCTATCTCGGCGGAAT
>JBDLQW010000174.1:0-3393 GCA_039800365.1 Pseudomonadota bacterium | reverse complement strand
ACCGCCAAGGCCGCGAAGAATGGCTTCGTAAACGCGGTGGCCGGTCGATTGCTTTTTTTGATCCGACGGTTCGCGCTGCAACGGGCGGCATCGAAATTCTTTCAGTGGGGTATCGGTATGTTCTGTCTGACATCGAGTTCGAAGAGCGCTCGTTTTATGTCATTTGCCGCGAGCGACTCTTTCATCTGAAGTCGCTGCTGCGGGCTGCTCATCGGCCTGAGGCCCATGCGATTATCGAGAAGACTGTAGAGGGGCTGCGATGCGGCCCCTAAAACGATGCAGCACCTGGGGGCTTCGCTGGAGTGGGGCTCCTGCCCGGATGTGGGCCCTGATCCTGAGTGCGGCTTTGCTTGCCAGTGCCAGCTCGGGTCTTGCAGAGCCAGGGCAAGACGAGCTTTTGGCTCACGTTTCAGAAAATCGTGCTCAAGAGGTCGAGCATTTTATCGAGCGCGAACAAGCTTTTGAAACTCATTGTTTTGATGCGTCTGGAAAATTTCTGGCGCTGATCCGGGATGAGCAGGGCAATGGGTTGGACTGTCAGCGCGAAGCTCTTGCTCTAGAGGCATTGAAAGAGCGTCTCTCGCGCTATTTCGATGAGATTCCTCCAGCAAGCCCCGAAATATCGGGGTGCTCGAGCGCAAGTACCTCACTGGCAGCGCCCGAGAACTTGGCGCTTCAGTCTCAGCAGGTCGCAGCCAAGGTGTCCTGTCATTTAAGTGATGACGAGAGGCTCAAGCGCGAGCAGACGTCTTGCATTCAGGATTTTAGCTGTAATCTCTTGCGAAGCACGGTGAGCGCGGTCTCGCTCGGCACGGCTTCGTATTTCGCCTCTTTGCTTCCGAGCCTGAAGAAGGCAGGTGGAAGCTGTCTTGCTCTTGATCGTTCCGATTGCTTCACCGAGTTTATGACGGGTGTGCTTCGCGACCTCGTGTCCAACATTGAGTTGGTTTGGGACGGCATTCGCTGGGTTCGAGGGCAAGTGGTCGAGGGCTGGCGATCGCTTTGGGCTGTTGAGGATCAAACCTCTGAAAAGCTTCATGCGGCAAGCCAGCAAGGACCAGGCCTGGTTCGAAAATTTTTAAAAGACCCAGTTGAGGCGATCCAGATGATGGCTCGCTCGTTGTGGCAGATGCTTCTGGGGAGCATTCGAGAGACATTCATGTGTCGAAAGTGGGAGGGGCCTCCTCATCGTTCTCGGTGTCTCGAGCCGATGGACGACGTGCTGGCCTGCGCAACCTGTGACCAAAGCATCAATGCCGTCTGTGGGGTTTTGGGATTTGCCGGTGGAGAGGTCGTGACGGCCTATTTGACGGGGGGGGCCTTGCAGCTCTCTCAAGCGGCCACAAAGGTAGGAGGAGTGGGTCTTGCGCGTGCGGCTGCGCGGGTTTCAGAAGCATTCCCCAAAACAGCATTGGTGATCGAGAGCAGTGTGAAGTCGGGCGCCGAGATAGCGCATCGAGGCGCTTCGCTTGCCTTCAAAGCCTTGGCTCGTCTTCGTGAGGCGTTTTTTCGAGCTGCCTCACGGCCTGCGTTCTTGCGTGGAATTGCTGCCGCTCAAGCGGCAGTGGGGACGAAGCTCGTGAAGCTACCGCTTCAAGGCGCTGTTCTCGTGAGTAAACCTCTGGTGGGTTATGTGAAGCTTTTAGATCGAGCGTTTGAACTGGGGTTAAGTCATGGGGCTTATTTCACGGGCCTTCTCAGTCAGAGCGTGCCCAGGGTTGCTTCCTTGGCGGGGGACGGCGCAAAAGTAGCGGAGGTTGGCGCTCTATCGTCGCGCGCTGCTGGTCGCTTAGAGGCAGTTGCCGGAAAACAGACCTCTGAAATCTTGCTTCGCGAAGATCTCGCCGGAGTGGCCGGTGGATCGCGTGAGGCATGGATTCAAGAACACCTCACTCCTGCGTTCGAGCAAGCCGCAGCTCGCATGAGGGACTGGACCGAGCTGAGCAAGTCGGGCCTGCGTCGAAATGAACGTGTCTTCTGGATTCAGCAGCATGAGATTAAGGAACTTAATGAGCGGCTTTGGAATATGGGAGGGACCGAGCGATACCTTTCGGTCTTAGATGATGAACTGGCGCGCACGCTGCGGGAGCAGCCGGCGCTGGGACGCGTGGTTCATCAAAACTATAAAGATCGCGTGGTGGTCTCAGCGCTTTCAGAGAGCGAGTTCGAACAGAAGGTTTTGATTCCCACTCGACAGCGCGCTGCAGAGCGTGTTGCCAAGAGTTTCTCGAGCCAGGCTGATACGGCAACCGATTGGCAAGCGTGGATGGCTCAAAGCACGGATTGGGGTTCGGGCAAGTCGCTCTTGCAAGCGCATCTTGCAAAAAATGCCGAGATTCAGCTGCTTCAGCGAGAGCACGGAGTTAGCGTGGTGCGAGCTTATGAACGCTGGCACGAAGGTGCCGTGAAGCTGCGCACGCGAGTCGATGAGTCGCTTCGTGGCAGTGGACTGAATATGCGCGAGGCTTTTTTGCTTTTGAAGAAAGCGGAGGGAAGTGTGGAGGGGATGGTTCAGCTCTTGGCTCGCCGTGGAGTCGATCGGATGCGAGGACAAGAGTTAGCGAAACTCGTGGCAGATTATCGCCAATCGCTTTCGGTGGGAGACTTTCTTCCGCTTCCTAAGAAGCTGACTCCCGCAGATGCGAGACGCCTCGAGCTTGCCTCGCACGGTGATTACCAACAAGCGCATCGATTACTTCGGGATTCGTGGGTTTTTGAGCGCAATCTCGCCTTCTCGAAGACGCCCCAGGCCGGAATGGTGGTTGCGATCGATGTTCAAGGGCTGGGAGTCGAGGGATTGATTGCTCGAGATGATTGGCTGAAGCGTGGCGCGAAGTTGAGCGAATTGCCTCAAGTTTATGGCCAAACCACGGAGCGATTAGAGCGCCGGATGGAACAGATGCGCAAGGGAATCGAGGAAGCGATCGGCGGCAAGAAGTCGGTACATCTTTATCAGAGTGGTGACGATGCCTTGATCTTGGTGCCACCGAACTCTCATCGTGCAGAAATTGAAGAATTCATCTCGAGTCAGACTGGCCTGTATGCGCACCTCGAAGTGATCCCGCCCGTGAGCGACGCTGCTCGTCGCTCAGAAGATGTTGCCGGAGCGATTCATCGGGCCCGTACGGGAGTGTTTGATCAGAAGGCTCGAGGCGAAACGTCACAGGCCTTGCGGCGCATGGGGCTTCGAGATTAAGTCGCGAGTGGGATTTTAGGCCTCTTTCAGCGCTCTGGAGCTACTTTTGGTGATCACCCCGTTTGAGCGAGTGCGAATATTGGCACTCAAGTCCCGCCGGGTATTCCACCGATACACCTTAAGATGATGTCTACTTTTCGCTTTTTAAGCAGGGATTGGCGCCAGTCTCAGCAGTGGGTTTTAACCCTACTGCTGGG
>JBDLQW010000173.1:0-4099 GCA_039800365.1 Pseudomonadota bacterium | reverse complement strand
TGGAAGGGGCCTGATTCCGATCTCATCGCCGTTGCGATCACCTCACCTTTAATTGTGATCTTTGGAGAAATCCTTCCGAAAACGCTCTTTCAGAAACATGCGAATACCATTGCCCCACGTGTCTCAGCGTTCGTCGAATGGACCTTTCATCTTTTCTATCCGATCACGCGACTTCTGAGCAGCTACACCTCGCGACTCTCTCGAGCCATCGATCCGCTTGAGGAGCTATTGACCGGAAAAAGACGAACCACTCGTGACGAGCTTCGCGCCCTGATCTCCACTGGAAAATCCGAGTCCGAGATTCCCAGCAATGAAAGACGCTTGATTCGACGAATCCTGGACTTTCGTGGAACCGAAGCTCAGCATGCGCTGATTCCGCTGGTGAAAGTCGACGCCGCTGAAGAGAACTCGACGCTTCGAGAAGCCCTAGAAAGTTTTCAGCGCCACCGCCACTCTCGAATGCCGGTCTACTCTGACCGCATCGACAACATCATCGGCATCATCGAAGTCTCTGATCTTTTCTCGGCACCCAACCTCGACGCTAGCGTCAAGAGTGTTCTTCGCCCAGCATTCTACGCCCCCGAAAGCCAAGAGCTCGAAGACTTGATTCGAGATATGCGATCGAAAAAAGCCGAACTCTGCGTGGTGGTGGACGAGTATGGCGGATCGGTGGGAATTCTGACGATGGAAGATATTTTTGAGGAGATCGTGGGAGAGATTCAGGACGAGTTCGATCACGAGATCAGTGGCCATCAGCACCTGGGCGAAGGGCGCTGGTGGATTCCAGCCCGCCAGCCCATTTCACAACTGAACGACGAGCTAGGACTTGGCATTCCGGAGGGGGATTACGAAACCCTGGGCGGCTTCCTGCTACAGCAGTTCGCTCGAATCCCGGAAACGGGTGACGAACTGTACTACGATACGCCATCAGGAAGTTTCCGTTTCACGATCCGAAAAGCGAACCTACGAGCGATCCTTGCTGTTGTGGTCGATCGAATCTCTGCCTCATCAAACCCCGCGTCAAAAGAGTGACACTTGGGTTTCTAGCCGAAATCGTTTTACACTAGGGTCAGAGGAGCTGCCCTGATGAATCACTCTCGTGCACTGCGAAGACCCACCGTCCTGATCGTGGATGATGTCGCTTTCGTGCGATCAACGCTCTCAGCGATCCTCTCGCAACAGGGTTACGAAGTCGTCGGCGAAGCCGCCTCCGGAATCGAAGCGATCGAGCTTTATGGCAAGCTCAGGCCCGACCTGATCACCATGGACGTGGTCATGCCGAAAATGAGCGGGATCGAAGCCGCCCAGAAAATCCTCAAAAGTGCCCCTGAAGCTCGCATCGTGATGATTTCAGCCATGGGACAAGAATCCCTGGTAATGGAAGCGATTCATGCCGGGGCACGTGATTATCTCTTGAAGCCATTCAGCGCCGAAGAGGTTCTTAAAACCGTCGCCCACGTCCTTCAGGACCTTTCACCCACTCCGATTAAAGAGCGAGCAGCAGGAGCCTAGATCATGAACACTGAACCCACCCTTATTCACGGAATAGAATTCTACGGCCTTGGCAGGCTTTCCATTAGTGCGCACGACGCGAAAGAAATGGCTCCTTTGCCTGATCTTTCAGGACTGATTCTTGGAGCCCCAGTGAGCGGCGATCTTCAGGGAGCCCTACTACTGAGGAACACCGACCCCAACACTTCATGGGATACTTCCATCTTAGCCGAACTCTTAAATGTCTCGGGCGCAAAGATCCTGGAAAACCTCGAAAGTGCAGGCGTTGATCTCATGATTCATGCCCCCACGATCTTGAGTGAAAAGACCTGCGAGCGGCTGACCCAATCTCAGGCGCGAGTCTGGTCGCGGTGGTCAGGAACCCTAAAAGGAAAAAAAGACGGCTCATTTGAACTGATTTTAATCACGATCGACCCGCTATCGACCGGCATGCTAGCCACTCTGGCTGCTCACGACTCTCTGCTGGAGGACACCTGATGTTCGCGGCAATCTTTTGTTTTTTCGGAAAGATCCTGAAATGGACCTTCCTCACGATCTTGATCTTAATCTGTGGACAACTGGTACACTGGCGCGATCAAACCGTCTCAGATCACATCAAAACAGCCATTCATCGGGTTGAATACTGGAGCCGCCCGGCACGGCAATTCGCTGAAGGAGCCACAGAAAGGGCCCAAGCGCTCAGTCAGAACATCAAGGCCGACCTATCAGATTCAGGTGCTGAAAAATTTTCATCAGAGGAGCGCGCCCGGCTCCGCAAGGTTTTCCACAATTAACCGGGCGCGCGCTCAATCAGCGTCTTTGAATTTAGCGTGCAATCGCCGCAGAGCTCGCTTTAGCTTGGCTCTGTCTAGCAACGGGAGTCGACTCGCGATCTGCAGACTTCACCATTCGAGCCGGGCTACCACAAGCCAGCATCCGTCCGTTCATCTGAGAAGCGCTTTTCTCGCCCACTGCCAAGGCCAGTCCATTGACCGGGGCCACCGCTGCTGATGCAACCGAAACCGAGAACACACCAAAACCCAACACAACAACCATCAACTTCTTCATCTGCTTCTTCCTCTCTCTACAACTAAGTTCCACTTCAGCGTTTCGCTGTCGTGGGAGGAAAGAGCAATCGGGATGCCAGACTGACACACCCCCGGAGAGTCGGAATATCAAGCACTTAGGAGAAATAAAAAAGCTGTGTCGGGTAAGACCCGACACAGCTGTCTAAAACTTCAACAGTTCTTATCAGGGAGAGAGATTCACCCCTGCTGGACGGATGATCTCTAAGAGATTCTGGAATGCTGTTGTGACCTGAACTGCAACCTTCTGCCCGGCTGCACTGTCAACCTTATCGATCTCGCCCGAATTCTTGTAGGAAACCTTGATGGTCCCCAATTTAGGGTCGGTGATTTCGACAGGTCGGCTATTTTGATCGTATTTAAAGTCGAGTCGGCGGCGGTCTTGATCAACGAGGGTCTTGATTCTGCCCGTACCATCGTAAAATAGCTTCACTCCTCGGCTTTCTGAATTTTTTGCGAAAACAAGATTTCCGCGTTCGTCATACTGAAACTCCGACCAGCTCGAGAATTTCTTATCGATTTTTGAATTCCTGATGAC
Source organism: Pseudomonadota bacterium (assembly GCA_039800365.1). Lineage (GTDB taxonomy): Bacteria > Bdellovibrionota > UBA1018 > UBA1018 > UBA1018 > CAIOHW01. The sequence continues at coordinate 985 of JBDLQW010000173.1, read as the reverse complement.
CTTTGAAACCTTGCCAGCTTTTGCATCATAGCTCAGATCAGTCACTTCCGAAGGTGTCGACTTTCGAACTACTCGTCCCTTCGTATCGTAAGCGAAAGAAGTCTCCTCACCTCCTCGCTTGATCTGAAGAGGCAATCCGCAACACTCATTATAAACGGTCTCGGTCACTTCGCCGTCAGAATCCGATACCAATTTGTAGGTCCACTCTTCGCCATCGGGCTTGTACTTAAAGTAGTAGTCGTACTTTTGCTTGCTGATCGGCTTCGCTTCCGCGTCTTTTACCTGAACGCTCACCGTCAAATGCCCTCGATCCTTCGGATCGAGCACATAATCATATTCATTCAGGGTACCGTCACGCTCCTTCAGCGACTTCACACCTTGGTACTTCTCAACTCCATAGTACGACACCTGCAATGCAGTCTTATCGCCATAAAGCACTTCGGTCAGATTGTGATACCCATCAGTCGAGTACTTGTACTGATACACGTTCTTTTCAGAGTCCTTACTCTCCACCAACTCGCCCTGGGCATTGTACCGATAAGAGGCCTCGCTGCCGTCTTCGCCCTGCACTTTCTCAAGCAGCCCTCGATTGTTGAAAGTGAAGAACATCTTACGATTCATGTTATCCACGAGCTTCTCGATTCGACCTTCCTTCGAGTAAGTGAGCTCAATGAAGTTTCCATTTTTATCAGAAACTCGCGTCAAGCGTCCCTGCTCGTCAAATCTCTCAATCTTTCCAGTATCAAAATTGCGCTGATAGCCATCTTTCAGCCTCGTGATCACTTGATAAGCAAACTTATTGCTCACCAGCTGGCTACCCACAGGAAGGGTTCGAGCCTTGAGCTTTCCGGCGTTCACGAAGCCCTGCCACTCATCGTTCCTAAAGATGGCATCGTTTTTCAGCTTCTGCTTGTAGTCTTCGAGAGCCTGCGGATTCGACAGCTTCTTCAGAGGAATCATCTGCGTGATCGCATCATCGATTTCC
>JBDLQW010000172.1:0-11513 GCA_039800365.1 Pseudomonadota bacterium | reverse complement strand
GGTATCGAGAAGCTCGACGAACATGACGCGTTGGCCGCCAATACCTAAGGCTTGGCGGATGCTGTCGCTGAGTCGACTGCGGGTTTCTTCGTCGAGGGGTTGGCCTTGTGGGGGAGGCGTGATTTTGAGGCGGTCGATGACGACTAAAAGCCGTCCTTGGGCAACGGCATCTTCGGGGATTTTTGGAAAATCAGGCGAAGCGATATCGTCTAAGTCTAGCTGGATCGCCTGGTCGCTCGGGGTACGGTAGAGGAGTCGGCGGTATCCCTGCTCTCGAAGAACTTCGAACCAACTGCGTAAGCTGGGGGCTACGCTTGCGTCGCTGGTTTTGCGCTTTCCTTTTCCGGTCGACTTTGAAGGCGATTTCTTCGAACGAGGTTTTTTGCCTGCGCTTCGAGCATCGGCCATCGATCGTGGGGCTTGCAGTGGCGCCGCGATCAAGCAACGCCGGCCGGGAGCCCAGTCAAGAGCCCATTCTAAAATGCCTTGAGGCTCGATCTTTCGAACCTCACCAGCGCAGCTGAGACAACGGGTCTTTCCTGCTCGAGCAAAAAGAACTCGTAGGTAATCAATAATTTCGGTCTGGGTTCCGACCGTGCTTCGCGAGTTTAAGACCTGGTTTTTTTGCTCGAGCGCAATCGAGGGAGGAATGTTCTCAATCGAGTCGAGCTCAGGCTTGGGCATTTTTTCGAGAAATTGCCGAGTGTAAGTCGATAGGCTTTCGATGTAGCGACGCTGGCCTTCGGCATACAAAGTGTCAAAGGCCAGTGAGCTTTTTCCGCTGCCAGAGAGCCCCGTAATCACGGAAATCTTGCGAGCGGGAAATTCCACGGTCAAATTCTTGAGATTGTTCTGTCGGACTCCTGAGAGTCGAATCGGTGAAAGTTTCATGCACGTGACCAAAGGATAGACAGGCGATGGTGAAGTTGTCTCGAAATCTGCTCAGATTAGCAATGGCGAGTTCCTGAAAAAACGAGGGGTTGGCTTTTGGGGGAGGGCGGCAACGGCACCAGAGGCGACTAGGACCTGCTGGCACTGAGATTGCTCACTGCGGGCGCAGAGCGCATCGGGCTCTGAGTAAGGAAAAACCATGAACCGTCGTAGATCGCAGGATTCGATGAACCAAAATAGAGAGATCAGGGGTGCCTTACGGGCGCTGATCATTGGCGTCGCAAGCGGAATGAGCTCGATCTTAGCCGTCGCTACCGCTTCAGCAGGAGTGGCACCGGCCCATCAACCCGTGATCAAGCCGCCTGGTTTTTCAGCTCGTGAGGAGCTCTTGCGCGATCAGCAGGTCTCTGACCGCATGGTGGAGCTCGATCTAGCACCCGAGCCTGCGCCCGACTTTGATTCCGATTTAGCGAAGCTATCGATTCGAGAGCGCCAGTACCGCGAGCGTCTGCCGAGCTTAGCGCATCATCCTCGATTAAAAAGCGTTGTCTCGAGAGTGAGCGCTAAACCCTATTCCTCGAGACGCTAATTCGGGTTACCAACGAGGCATGGCCCCTCTTTCTGTTCTTGGTTCCCGACGAGAGCTTCGGCACTTTCGAGCATCGATTGCCCCTACGATTTCGGTGGGATTTGTTCCCACGATGGGTGCCTTACATGAAGGGCATCTGTCCTTGATTCGGCAATCCTTGGCGGCGGGCCATTGCACGCTGGCCAGTATTTTCGTGAATCCGTTGCAGTTTGGTCCGACGGAGGACTTGTCTCGGTACCCACGCCCGTTAGAACGCGATCTTGAACTTCTCGAGCAGGCGGGGGCCCATGCGGTTTTCGTTCCGTCAGTTCAGGAAATGTATCCCGCAGATGCCTCGACCTTCGTGATCGAAGAGCGAGTCAGTGAGGGGCTTTGTGGGACCTTTCGGCCGGGACATTTTCGTGGAGTGGCTACCGTGGTTCTGAAGCTTTTGAACCTGGTTCAGCCAGATTTCGCCTATTTTGGTCAAAAAGACGCGCAACAATGTGCCGTGATCGAGCGATTGGTTCGGGACCTCGAGGTGCCGGTGCAAATCATTCGAGGTGAGACGGTGCGTGAGAAAGACGGATTGGCGCTCAGTTCGCGCAATGCGTATTTATCTGCCCCAGAGCGGGCGTTGGCGCCCCGGCTTTATGAGAGTTTACAGAAGGTTCGAGACGCCTGGATGAGCGGAGAGCGCCGCGTGGCGACTCTTGAAGCGCGGGGGAAAAGCGCACTCGAAGCGGCGCCTGGGTTTCGGTTGCAGTACCTTGAGGTGCGCTCGCTTTCGTCTCTTGAACGTCCGGTAGAGCTTCAAGAAGGCGAGTCTTATTTTGTGGCCGTGGCGGCGTATTTAGGAACGACTCGCTTGATTGATAATCTGGTGCTCAGCGCTTAGCGCGTCTCACGCGTTAGGGCTGACTCGCTGGCTGTTTCTGACGAGCGTCCTGTTTTTTCTCAGGCTTTTTTGCGCCTTTGAATCGCAGCTGTCTTGAGCCCTCGGGGTCGGTGCTTCCTGAAGCGCTCGCAGTTTCGGGCTCGGTTTCTTCAGGCTCGGCAGCGCCTCGCGCTTTTCGGCCTCGTGCTTCTGGCAAAGCAAGCGGCGAGGCAGCGCTGGCTTCGGGTTCTGTTTCGAGAAGCGGAGTGGGGCGTTTTGGAATCGGCGTCGTTTTGGTGTCGGCAGCGTCTTCTTCGTCGTCCAATGCGTCGTCATCATCGGCGGGCCTGTCATGAAAGGAACCGTCCGGTGAAAACTCCAGCGACTTGGCCAGGTTCATCAGGCGTTGATGCCCCTGATCGATGAGCGCGCTGATTTTGGAATTCGCCTCAAACAGATTTTGTTCGGCTTGTTTTGCTTGTTCAGGCGTCGATTGATCGGCCACAAGCACACTGTAGAGCTCATTGAGGCGCAAATGCCGCTCTTTGAGAGCGTGATCGAGTTGTTCTTTCGAGCCTTGATGCTCTTGTCGGGCTCGATCGTAAAGCCGAGAGCCGCCCTCACTGGCTTGAGAGGCCGGCGTCAAAAGACCAAGCAGGATTTCGAAAAGCACTGTGGCGCGGGTGAGGTCACGTTTTAGCGCGGGCCCAGCACGTGAGCTCAAACGCACGTGCCACTTTGCCTGTGTCGATCGCGACCTGGCCCAAGCAATAAGGTTTCGAACGGTCATCACGCTAGTCTAAGGCGATGACACTTGTTGTCAAAATGAAAAGTTTTTGTTTCGATAAGAGTACGGGGTCTTGGTTTTTGGGGGAATCATGAAGAATGGGTGGCAAGTCATTTTGAAAAAGCGTTTGGTGCTGGGACTTTTTGGTCTGGCGCTCATGGGGCTGGGGCCGAACTCGTGGGGCGATGACGCCGCGAAGGTTCCTTGTGGCTCGAAAGAAACAGGCTTGAGCGATTGCGCCGAAGTGAAGAAGCGCTCGATTGAATTGGTTGGCGCTCGTGCCAAAGAATTCGTCGAGAGTTGGTACGACGGTGAGGTTTTTGATGAAGGGATTTGTTGCATCACCAAAAATCGTTTTAATTCTTTTGAGCCCGAGATCGAGAAAAGTCATCACGGTGAGTCGTGCGGTGAGTGGTCTCGCCTGAAACACCGAATTAGAAGGAAGAAAAAACGAGTGGATGTCTTGATCACGGTTGACGCCCGAAATCAGGCGGGCTCGCGCGAGCGCGCTTACATGGCCGGAGTAAAAGTTCAGATGATGGATTCGCTTCTTGCCGAAATTTCGAAAGAAATCGAGTCGGGAGCGATTTCAGTGGGGGTTTGTCGAGAGGCTTTAAAAGATTTCAATGGTGTGACGAAGGATATGGAGGGGGGCCTCAAATCCTTTTCGGAGCAGGTAAAAACTGCCAATACGCGCGAAGTTTTGAATAAATGCGATCCTGAGACCCAGAGCAAGCTGACTGCGCAAAATGAGAATGACGACAGCCTCGGGCTGAAGTCAGAGCGTTTGGGCATGCAGGCGTGTCGACTGTTAGCGGTTCGAGCCGCTTCAGAGGCGATGTTTCAACAGATCGCCATGTGCGAGCTCAATGCTCGGGTTGATGACGCCTATGACCGATTTTTGTTGAATGTCTCTGATCCGGTTCTCATGAAGCGGCTCGATCAATGGGCCAAAGCTTGTAAAGGGTGCGGGGCTGATATTGGCTGCGCTAACCGGTGTTACCAGGGGCATTTCTTGGATTACCTGAGGGGTGAGACCAAGAAGCGAACTTCAATCGGGGCATCGGAGGGCTGAGCCATGCAGAACAGGTTTCAGGGAAGTTTTCACGCACTCCTTCTGATTCTTTGTAGTGCAGCACTTTTACCGGCTTGTGGTGGTGGTGAACCAATGGCGGTGGGCTTTCAAGGGGACTACGGGAAGCAAAAAACGAATCAAGAAGAAAAGAGCAAAAAAACTGCCGAGCCCGTGAAGTCTGCTGCGGTCACCGCCAAAACTGGTAAAGTAGCTCAAACCGAGATTAAGACTCTTGCTGACGGTAGGGGGGCTGTTGTCGGAGCTATCTCGTTATCTTCGGGGGGGTCAGCATCTGCAGCAGTGGCGGATTCATCAACCGATGCTTCAGGCGGGCAGCCTGCACCCGGCGCTGGAGGAGATTCTCGAGGCGGAGGGCTTGCGGGAGGCCTCCTTCGGGGAGGAGTGGGCTCGGGCGGTTCTGGGAGCTCGAGCTCTGGTGCGGGCGGATTTGGTCGAATCGCCAGTGCGATGGGAAGTGGAGCGAATCCTTCTGGCGGCCCCACTTTAACGGGTAGCGACTCTCCAGCGGTTGCAATGTCAGGAGCAGCCGCTGCGGCGCGGGGCGGGCGTGGCGGTGGCGGCTCGGGAGATTTTGGGGCTGCTTTCGGTGGTCTACTAGGGGGTGGCGGTGATTCTGGCGGAGCTGCGGGTTCGGGAAGTCAGAATTTTGGAGGCGAGAACGGGGGGGTGAGTCCTTTGGGGTCATCCGATCCTGGAGATTATTTCACGCGACTAGGGATGACTGAAAATCTTTTTAAAATCGTCGAGCGGCGGTACCGCAACAAAGCTACGCATTGGGTGCGAATGGATCTTGATGCTACGGCGAAGCGCTCGCGCGTTCCGTAGCGTCGGCGATGGCATCGAGGATTTTTGCAGCCAGTTCGGCTTTTCTGATCGAAGGCCAAGCGTCGACCAGCGGCGCCCCGCCAGAGGGGTTTTTTCGAATCCAAAAACCTGAGTTTTGCTCGGTTCCAAATCCTGAGCGAGCTTCTTCACCGAGTCGCGCCACAGGGTTGGCGAAAACAAAGTCGAGGCCTTTTTTCTCGAGTTTTCGGGCGCCATTTTCAGCAACTTGATCGGTTTCAGCTGCAAACCCCAGAAACCACTGTTCAGGCTGGGCCGAGCGTTTCAGTTGAGCTAAAACATCGACTGAAGGAACCAAGTGTAGCGTGACAGGCTCAGAAGAGCGCTTGAGTTTTCCAGTGGCAGGCTCGGCGACTTCGTAGTCCATCACCGCCGCCGTCGCTAAAACCCCATGCACTTGGGGCAGGGCTTGAAGGCTGGCCTCCAGCATCTGACTGGCGGTTAGAACCGGGGTTAAAGCCAAGCGTTGTGCTTCATCCTCCGTGGCCGGAACGGGGCGAACGACCCCCTTGTCGATTCCCAAGATATAGTGAACCTGTGCCCCTCGTCGAAGAGCCTCTTCGGCAAGAGCTTTTCCCATGAGCCCGGTCGACGGATTGGTGATGTAGCGAACAGCATCTAAAGCGGTTCGAGTCGGTCCTGCGGTGATGAGGATCGAACGGCCTTTCCAAGATTGGCTGCGAGGCAGAGCCTTTTTTGAGGAGTCTGAAAAGTTCGAAGAAATTTCAACGCCCTCTGTTGAAAGAGCAGACCCATGCGGTCTGCTAGAACGAGCCCGTGAAAGGGCCTGCTCGGCGAGGATATCGATTTCAGGCAGTTTTCCTAAGCCTGACTCGCCACACGCTAGCGCTCCAGAGTCAGGCGCAATGCAAGCGACTCCGCGACGGGTGAGGATACTTAAGTTTTCTTGAGTCGCGGGGTTTTCCCACATGGCCGTGTTCATCGCCGGGGCTACCAGTAGAGACGCGCGACTTGCCAAAATTACGGTGCTCACAAAATCATCGGCTAAGCCATGAGCCAGGCGCGCCAGTGACTGCGCCGTAGCAGGAGCCATCAGCACGACATCGGGCCATCGAGCCCACTCGATATGTTCGGTGCCAGTAGCGCCTTCACCCCACAGGGTTCTCCCCACGCGCTGACCCGTGAGGGTTTCAAGCACGAGTTCTGAGACGAATTCTCGAGCGCTTTCGGTAATCATGCAGCGCACTTGCGCGCCACCTTTTTGCAGGGCCCTGACGAGCTCGGGAGTTTTATAAGCAGCGATTCCACCGGTAATCGCTAGCAAGATTCGAGGCGCACGCGACGATGAAGATTCGTTCATGGTTTTTCGAGTCTTTCTTGGTCATCGAGATAATGAAGGAGGCCTTCTAAGGTCAGATCAGGCAAGAACTCGTAGCAATCGCTCAGCTTGAGAAAATGAGCGCATCCTCCGGTGACCAGCCGGTGGGCTTCTTGAAATCCAGGGCCTGCATCCCGCAAGAGCCGATCTGAAAGCCCCTCGATCAGAGCCTCCGTTCCGTGGAGCAATCCGCTTTGCAGTTGTAGCTCGGTAGTGTTTCCAACGCTTTTTTCAGGCCGAACGAGCTCAACTGAAAAGAGTCGAGCAGCTTTTGCTTGCAGCGCCGAGAAGCTGGTCTCGAGTCCCGGAACGATGGCTCCCCCAATGTATCGGCGACGAGCATCGACGAGGCAAAATGTCGTGGCTGTTCCTGAGTCGATGATCAAAAAGGGGGGCTGGTAGCGAGCGAGGGCCCCGCGAACATTGGCGAGGCGATCGGCTCCGAGCTGTTCGGGATGCGGAAGCTCTAGCTCAAACGGACGAGGGGTGGATGCCTGAATCGAGAGCCAAGGCTGATGACGAAGGCTTTCCGAAATAACGGAATGAAGAGCTGGCACGACGCTCGCGATGGCAACTCGATCGGCCTCAGCATGATCAGGAATTTGGGCTCGCCATTCGTCGGCGGTGATCGAAGCATGCGTGCGAAAGCGCGTTCGCCGAATCAATGAAAACCGAAAGTGTTCGGCAGAGCGGTCGATCTCATACAGACCTGTTACGGTCTGCGTATTGCCGATATCGATCGCCAGCCATTTCATTCTGAGCGCTCCACCTGAAGAGGTGCTTCGCGAGTTTCAGCGATAAACTCGCGCGCGCACCGTTCGATGATTTCGGCGACCTGTGCCCGCGGCTTTGCAAAAGCAGGAGGCGGCTGAACGGATAACCCGATCAGATCGTTGATGACTAAGACTTGGCCATCGCAGGCTTTGCCAGAGCCGATACCAATCGTGGGGATGCGAAGTTCTTGGCTGATTTCGGCTGCTACGCCATCAACGACGCATTCTAAGACGATCGCAAAGGCTCCAGACGCTTCAAGCGCGCGAGCTGCATTTTTTAATCGTTCAATCTCAGGAGAGGACTTGCCGTGGCGATAGTACCCTCCCAGCTGGTGAACCGACTGGGGCGTTAGCCCGATATGGGCCATGACGGGGATACCGTTTTGAGTCAAACGCTGAACGATGGGGGCCACGCGCTCGTCGCCTTCAAGCTTCACGGCTTGGCAGCCGGTTTCTTGAAATGCCCGAATCGAATGCCGAAGGGCCGTGTCAGGATCGGTGGTGGTTCCAAAAGGAAGATCGAAGACGACGAGTGCTTGAGAGGTGCCCCGAACCACTGCCGCCGTATGGCGAATCATATCGTCCATTCGTACCGGAATCGTGGTGTCGAATCCGAGAACGACGTTTCCAAGACTGTCACCGACAAGAATCAGGTCGACGCCTGCACGATCAATCAGGGTGGCCGTGATGGTGTCGTAAGCGGTCAGCATCGCCAGGCGTTGTCCTTGGTCGACGCGTTTTTGAAGGTCGCGAAGAGTCGTGCGACGAAGCGTTCCTGTGTGGCTGAGGTTTTGAGTCATGGTTCATCTCCTGTGGGTTCATCAAGCCAGCGTAGAGGAGTGGATCGGCCCTGATCGCGACACCGGGGAAAGTCCTCCGGAGAGACATAGAGCCGCGTGATGCTACGTTTTTCTTCGTACCTGGAAAAGAGGTCGGTACATTTCTCGAGCTGAATATGCTCGGGAGCACTGTAGTGGTTATCGTAGCGAACGAAAATCGGATCTCCGGGCTTGCGAAAGTACTTCGATAGCTCTCCGGTAGTTGTGGCTTTCAGAAACTGGATGTTCCGGTTTTTTAGGTCGGTTTCAAGAGTCGCCAGAAGCTGGGTTTGCTCGGTTGCCGCGACTTTGGTGGCCGGGATTCCGCTGTGCAGTTCAACCAACATGCGGAAGGGGCGCTTTTCAGTGAGTCGTCTTGCCCAGTCATTTTTGCTTTGAGCAAGGTGCGCGTAAAGATGGGCATCATTGCATTGGCAGTAGGCTTCGATGTCGGAGGGAAGCGAGTAATCGCAGTCAGCGCTGGCAAAGTACTCGGCTAGCATCGAGTCGTAGACCACGCTCTTGTAATGAAAGTAGACCATCAAGAACATGTGAAAGCGCGAAATCAAAAAATCTTCAAATGAGTAGAGCGCCCGGTGTTGCAACGCTAAATAGCATTTCCCGCGGGAGATGTGGCTGGTCAGGTTCGAGACGAGCCATTCAAAGTCAAAGTGACCGTAGCTCACTCCGGCGGCATCGCTGTCGCGGCGCAAGTAGTCCATGCGGTCGGCGTCGAGTTCGCTCGAAATGAGCTGGCGCAAGATCGGTGAAAAATCGACGGTCGCGCCATCGTAGCGCACTTGAAAAAAATCATCGGCTCGCGCGGCCTTGGGCTCGATCAGCGAAGCGATATGGCAAGGCAAGAAGTCGAGCTTCTGGAGTTCGGCGCTTTTCTGAAGAAGCGGCGTGAGTCCGGAGTCGAGGATGATCTTGAGCGTATAATCTTCATGGGTGGCTTTTCGCCCCGGGCTAAGAAGCGGCTCGGGTAGCCCCAGTTGCTCAACCGGGGGCATCGCGAACTCAGTGGTGTGAGAAAGCGGCCCATGCCCAACATCGTGAAGCAGCGCCGCCAGGCGAACCACGGCTCGAAAGCGAGCGTGGGCTTCAGGGGCCTGCCGAAGCAAGGAGTTCGAGAGCGCCCTGGGGTCGGTTGCCCGGGAGCGCGGTCCACCAAAGAGCGTGTCGAAGGCCTGGGTGGCGGTTTCCATCGCGCCTAGACTATGAATGTACCGGTTATGAGTGGCGCTTGGAAAAGAATATTCGCCGAAGCCCAGTTGTCGAATCTGGCGGAGGCGCTGAAAGTAGCGCGAGTCGAGCACGCCGAGCTCGGCAGGGTGAATGACGATCGAGCCGTGAAGGGGGTCTCGGATTTCCATGGCGTTACGACCGGGAGAGGTCCCGGGCTCCTTTCAAAAACGAAACGCGGTCAGTCAGGCCTGGGACTTAGCATGCTTTCAAAACTGGCGGACTCCTTTATGATGAGACCTCAATTTGACTGAAGTCCGGACCTTGACTCGCTGCTCAGTCGAGCTGAGCGCTCGCGAAGGCCGAAAAATCGAGACATCATAGAGAGCGGGACCAGTTTAGAAAAAAGGGGGGCCATTCAGCTCCATCAGCAGAACGGCCCCATTCAAACGGAGAGAGACAGATTTACTCTTCAGATTCGTCAGAGGATTCGAAGCCCTCAACCTGAGGAACGGGCGCTTCAGCCTTAGCTGAGCCATAGCCGAACGCTTGGCTGAGTGCGGCTCCAGTGGTGGCAGCGGCAACAACCGGAGCTGGCATGACCTTCTGGGGAGCTGGCGCTTTTCGAGCGACAGCGGCGGTTGCCTTCTTGGCTGGTTTTTTTGCGATTTTCTTAGCTACTCGAGGAGCTGCCTTCTTGGCGACTTTCTTGGTCGCTTTTTTCCCCGCTTTTTTTGCAGGCTTCTTGCCGGCTTTTTTTGCAGCCTTAGGGGCTGCCTTCTTTGCGGTTTTCTTAGTTGGCTTTTTCCCCGCTTTTTTCGCAGGTTTTTTGTTCGCTTTTTTTGCGGGCTTTTTCTTTTTTACGGCCATGGAGGTCTCCTTCAAGGTTCAAAAATGAGTGCTTAGATTAAGCCGCTTGTCGCAAGGAAATGCAATAGCGGATCTCGAGCCACTCGAATCGTTGAAGCGTTTGAAGAGCCCCTGTGAAGGTTCGGGGCGCTGATGAAGTTGAAACCGCGGAGGTCCGTTCAGTGATTGATCGCCGACGCAACCCCTTCGGTATCGGCATTGTCTTGTGGAACGTCGCTGCCTAAAGACTGAAAGGATACGAATTTCACGCTGTAACCGACATTACCTCGAGTCCGGAACGGAGCGGCGTTGAATCCTGAGTACCACGGAGTGCGGTCTCGGGCGGGGAGCTCTCGCACTTGCGCAAACAGGGCTTCGGGAACTGGCTTGTTATCGATGTCCCGCTGAAGGTCGACAATTCGAACGATGTTCAGGCCCTCGCCGTTTTCTCCGTTTCCTTGCTTGAGCTTGGTAAAATAGATTTCGAGCTGCTTTTTGAGATAGGGCTTCAGTTTTTCCATCTGCCCGTCAGGATCATTGATGTCGCCGATTCCGTTGATGATGCCTTGGATGGCGCTTAAGCCCCCGTCATCTCCCGCTCTTAACGATAGCGGCGCATAAAAGGAATAGGGTCTGCCGCCGAGGAAGTACGTTTGGAAGGCTCTGGAGTCATCGGGCTCTCGAAAGTCAGTAGCCGTGATGTAGCGACCGTACTCGGCTTTATTGGGAAGGGCTGCGGCTGCCTCGGCCTGGTAGATGCGTGTGGCTATCTGGTCTTCGGGCCCCGTGAGAATAAAGGCTTTCAGTTCGTTAAAAAGGTTTTGACTATACCATCCCAAAGCGTCGCCCTCGACCAAGGGAAGTGAGGGAACTCCTCGAAAGCGATTGCCCGTGACGTCAATTCCGATTTCAGGCTTGCGGTCTTTGAGAGTGAACTCAGAGTTCAGGGCAGCAGTAGCCTGAGGACCCAGGCGGCTCCCAAAGGGACGGGCAGCGGCGTAGGCTTCGAGGGTCAAGTCTCCGAATGGGTTAAAGAGCAGTTTTGGTTGTCCTCGAAGTCGAACGGCATAGAAGGTTTTCGGATTCAAGCGCTTCGAGACGGCTACGGGCAGCGTCTGTCCAGTGATCGGAAACGAGTAGAGCCGCTGGCGACAATCGTTAGTTCCGGTGTTTTGAATGGTGGTCGAATAAGCATTGAATTCTGGGTGCGTGGTTTCTAGCGCAAGTAGGGATTCAGGGCCTTGAGGTAGGAGCTCATCCAGAGTGAAGGAGTCTTCTTCGTAAAGCGAGCTTCCGAGCGTGCGCTCGGCCGAGCGAAAAGCCAAGATAGTGCGCTCATGTTGCATGGGTTGGGGCGCTTTTTCGAGGGCTGCAATCGAGCTTGAAGAAAGGTTACGCTCTGGGCGTTGATTGATGATTTCTGCAAGAGTTTTGATGCGCTGGTGCAGTAAAAGATTTCGTGGAACTACCCCAAGTCCTCGGGTGAT
>JBDLQW010000171.1:0-4198 GCA_039800365.1 Pseudomonadota bacterium | reverse complement strand
GAAACCAAGACGTAGGCCAGATGCTGAAAGAGGTAGGTCAGCCAGACCCGACGCAAGATATCCTGGGCGATCTTCCGATAAGAATAGAAAGATCCCTCCAAGATGACTGCCGAAATACGGCTGCGATCCTCGAGATCTGCAAGCCCTCGGGCCAAGGCCGCCCCACCGAGACTCTGCCCGTAGAGGATCAGGTCGCGACAGGAGTTCGACGCGGGAATTCTGCCTCGAACGTAGTCAATGGCTGCGAGCACATCCAGATTCACGCCTGCCTGATCGGGACTTCCCTCGGAGCGTCCATAGCCGCGATAATCGAAAGTGAAGACATTGTAACCGGCCTCAATGAGCCAATAGAGCGAAAAAAAGTGCGACGTCATGTTCTCGGCATTGCCATGGAACTGAATCACCGTTGGAATGGGACCCCTGGAGTTGCGCTTGACCGCCGGAAAGAACCATCCTGTAAGAGCTGTTCCATCGCGACTCTTAAAATCCACTTTTTCGTAATGGATTTTTGCCCGTTCCGGATACCCGTAGTGGAATCGCGAGGGCTGATAGGCAAGATGAGAACAACCACTCGCCACCATGGTACCGACGATCAGAAGAAAAGGTCGGATGATTGCCCGCCACATTCCCATTTCGAACTCATTCCTCCAGCGGGTTGGTTCTCATAACGAACATCCACCTGGTCTCATCATCGGAGACTCCCGGTGCATTTGCCCTCCACTCCATGCGTGTCCCCATCTTCCACTGACTCTCAGGAACGTTCCACGTCAAATCGAAAGCTCTGAATTGAGCCACTCCCCCTCGATCCTCCAGACGAAGTAATTCTGTTGCAAGATCCACCCGGTCGCAGTTCAGTGACACGAGAAGTCCGCGCGAGGCCCCAAGCAGGGGGATCAGATTTGTTCCATGAACGTTTCCGAGAGAGCCACCGAGCCTAAGAACCCCCAGGGCTCGGCAACTTCCCCAAGCAAGCTGACCCCCGGCAGAGGCCATGGGGTGCCACTGATAGAAGCTCCGAGAGGGGCTTCCGGGGCGCCACTGAACCCGTCCGCCGAGGGGTTCAACGCCCAGATGAAGAGATGCCCGCTCGCCCGGGCGAAGGCCCATCAACGTCATGCCAACAGAAGCATGAAGGTACAAACCAAAGGAGCCCGCCCACTCTCCGCGAGACTGGGCGAATCCGTATTGTCGGATGCTGAGATTTCCCGGACGTTGGCGAAAGTGATTACTGCCTTCGAGTAGAACTCCGATACGAAGAGGCTGACCAGAACCCTCACGCGCCATGACGCCTCCGAGGCCGACAGGATTCGAGTTCAGCGATGGGCTCTCGTCAGGTTCCATCGCAGCTTCCGAACTTGCGATGATGATCGAGGGAGTCAGAAAAATGAGGACGATCAAAATCAGTCGAGCGACCATGCGCGGAGTGGGCAAGCAAATCCTGCTCCAGCAGAGATCAAGCTCGTCGATGGCTTTAGAAGTAACGCGAAACGCCGAGTCGGCTAGAAGTGCCGATGTCTCGAGACCATTCGACGTTGCCGAAGATAGACCAGAGCGAAGAGAGGTGCACGTTCAGCTGGGTCGATGCGCGAACCGACTGACGCACGGTTCGATTCTTCCAGAAAGCATCGAAAAATAACTCGCTCAATACAGCCATACGCCGATGGATCCTGCCGTGAAGGCCAACACTTGCGCCCAAAGTCGCATCCAACGCGCCATGCGAAAAATCACCCATCAGTGCTCCGGCATTTAAGAATCCAAACGCGCGAAGTTCACCTTGATTCTGACGTGTCAGCAGCAGGCTGTATCCACGCCCCCCACGAATCGATGCGATGCCACAACCACCGCAAAGCAGCACATCATCCCGGTCATACGCGACACGAAACCTGAACGAGCTCGAGCGATCCCAGGCAGTGACGTCATTGAGCGACCCGATGTTGATTAGACGCACTTCCTCGATCCTTGGCTTTGTCACTTTCACGGGCATGGTCGCTTTCACCGCAAGAAACTCGACTTCCGCCTGGCTCGGATAGCCGAGATCCGGATCGGTCAATGTGTGCATCGCGAATCGGAATTCAGCATCCATCGTTCTCCCGTCCTGGGGGGATGTTCCGCCCGCAAGCGTCAGTCGCTGGGTGGGATGTGCGAGGTGGGGACTCAACAGAGGATCTGGCTCGATGACCTGTTCAGGAGTGGTGATGGAAATGCTTGCTCGTTGCTCGAAGACACGGCTCTTAAAGGATGAATGGAGCGATCGGGACTGCAGGTCCTCCCGAGGAAATTTCAACGCCAGATAATCCATGAGGGCGTCCAGGAGACGGGCGCTTGACTCATCCGAGGGGATCGCGGTGACAGGTGACAGGTCTTCGGTGCGCGCCACCTGAAGCAAGAGAGCCTTCTCGGAAAAAGTAAGACCCTCGTACCGCGACTCAAACTGCTTTCGAATCGAAGGACGGAAGCTAACAGCCTTAACGAGGCCCGGCTCCTCCCAGGCAATCCGAATGGTCTCAGCTGGAATAGTGTGCTTGGGGAGACGGGCCTTGAGCTCGAGTGATGGCCGTATCGCTTCAAGAATCGAAAACACCAGATACGAGCAGTTCTCGGTGAAGAACCAATAATTCAGGTAGCTGGGGCCCAGCTCCCAGATGTGATCTACAAGGTCGTCGATTTCGCTTCGCGAGAGATTCAGCTCATAAGTCCAGAGATCGCGCGACTCGAAATCTGTATACTCACGAATCTTAAAATAATAAGGCACGCTGGAGAATCGCCCCTGAAAGCCACCCATCAACCCGAGGAGGGCATAGGCGACCGGATTCGTTCCTTCCGGCACCATCGCGGAAAAGTTGATGCCCAGATCCAGAAGCTCCTGTTGAGTTCCTGCCTTCTGCTTGTGCAGTCGCAGGAGGGTGTGTCCGAACGTCGAGGCCGGGCCATTGATGTAGTACGAAGAGAAAACAATCGACGCCCCCACCGCGTCGACGCTTCTTCGGAAAGAATCGAGCCCAGGGCAGGGCTGTCGATGGATGGCGTAACCAGGAAACTCCTCTTGCAGCTTTCTTTCGAGCCATCGGGTTCTCATCGGGAAACGACATGAGGGATGATCATCGGCCTTTGGGCTGGTTGGCCTCGGTTCCCCCAAAACTGCCCGAATCAGGGCGAGCAACTCGCGATTGGGATCGCGATGCCCCACAGGATCCAAGAAAAAAGTATCGTGCCCATCGATCTCACTGCTCTGAAAAAGACCAAAAGGTCCGCCGTAATGAAGAAGACGGCCCCACTGAAGCTCGTTTGACCATGAAGCACTGCGCGCCATTGCGAAATCAAGAGGCGACGCTGAATCGGCCAAGGAGAGTGCCGGTGCCAGCAAAAAAAGAAGCGACGATAAGGAAATCGGGATGCGGAGATTCATGAAAGAAGCGCCTGGCAGTCGCTTGTGACGGCCGCCAGGCGCATTTAAGTCAACAGATCAGACCGCTTTCTTACAGTTTGTGCTGTTTTTGGTCTCGGTTCCAAGGACTTCAAACAGTCGATCCGAGGTCGTCTGGGCATCGATCGTCTTGAAGATCGTGCCGTAATTCTTCTTCAGGACGGCGCCCACGGCTCCAGGATTGCCGCAGTCCAGAATCGAGCTGATGGCGCGAACCGTTTCTCCCTCGCCACGAGCAAGATCCTCGGCCAGCTGGGCCCGGTTGTAAGCGACGAATCCAGGCATCCATTCACGAAGCTGCGCAGTATCCATCTCATTTACCGCCACGCAATTCGAGGTGCCAGAGGTGATGGCAAACACCTGTCCAGAGCTTTGGTTGGTGCTCGAGGCAAACCACTGGCTGAAGTCATCGCCTGAACCAATCAGTTGCGAGCCCAGGCCGCATCCTGCCGAGCCGTAGGGAAGCTTGTCAGCGTCGACGCCTTTCCTTTTCTTCGCAGCCATTGCGGTGCCGGTGATGCACAGAGAAATCATCAGAAACATCATCATTTTCTTCATTTTATCCACCTTATTGGGAGAGAGCTGAATCAGCCCAGGTTCGTGCAGCTCTTGGCGAGCTTTGGATTCGACTTGATGAAGTCCCGAACGCGGTTTATTGGTCTTGAGAAAGATTGTCAGTGAAATGCCTGAGAACGCTTGAGGAGTAAGGGTTTTCAAGCTCCTGGTTGAATGAGAGTGTTTTGTTGCAAAGCAAAAACGTCAATCAACACAGGA
>JBDLQW010000170.1:0-11110 GCA_039800365.1 Pseudomonadota bacterium | reverse complement strand
TCCAGCGTTCCATGTGAAAGAGGCGATTCTCGATCCGGGCAGCACCCCAATAAGATGCCAGGCCGCAGTCGACGAAGTCCTAGGATTTTACATGATTTCACTGATGAGGGGCCCCTCAAGGGTGGCCCGTCATCAGTGAAAATGCCTCATTCGTCGGTGCTGGTTGAATTAGTTCGGCGCAGTTCTTTGTGTCTTTTTTTCTGGGCAATATACTGATCGATCGTTTCGAGGGTCATCCGATGAGGTCGGGTCGGCTCATGAGTGATGGGCGAGAGAACCGTCGTTATCGGATCTGCGCGGTAGACTGCGGATTTTCGGCGCATATTGCGTCGGCTCTTAGAGATCTTTTTCTTGGGGGTTGCCATTGATCGGTTCTCCAGTGTGGTGCCCTACGACATGTAGAGGCTTGAAATAAGGTCTTCGGGCCCGTCTTTTCTCAAGTCGTGCCCACTCTTTTTCACGCTCCTCTCGAAAAGGGTCGCGAAACCGAGTCCAGTCGAGGCGCATTTCAAAGTCGCTTAAAAGGCAATGTTGAAGCTCCTGAAAAAATGCTGGAGACCGAGTTTCGCGCGCTGAGGGTGATTCCCACGCGAACGCCAGCTCGGTCATTCGGTCGCCGGTGGTCGGGTTCCAGTATTCAAAAGCCTCGGGATGGTCTTCGCGGGCCTGTTTCAATTCGTCGCCAGAAAGTGTGGCAAGCCATTGTCCGTTGCCTGAGCAGTCGAAGAGTCGTGGGCCCGCTTGCGTAATGGTAAAGGCGAGGTCAGGCTCTGAGGCGATCCAGGCGATGCCCTCGCTTCGAAGCAGTTCCTCTGGCCAGCGACGAACGAGTTCGAAAAAACGTTCCGGATGCAGGGGGCGAGGACTGCGAAACACTTGTCCTGGAGTGGGTTCGTTAGAGGCCTTTAGTGCGAGTCGCCAAACCGCTCCATTTGCTGTGGCTTCAGCGGAGAAATTTCGAAAAGTGAGGCCTCGGGCCCATTCCATCGTGAGCTCAGATCGGCCGAGGATCTCGGTTCGAGAGTTCAGACGTCTCAAGAATTCGTAACCGGTTTTTCTTTCTTCGTCAGACCCGGAGAGGACGAGCGCATCAGAAAAATCAATCTGATCAGCGATGGCTTCGACCATGGAGATTTCGCGGTTGTGGCCAATTCGACGGATGGATGTCCAGTCGAGGAGGAGGCGGTCGGCTCGAATCGCCGAGATCACCGATCGAATGCGAAATCCAGCTTGGTGTAGGCGGTTTTCTGGGCCGAAGGTGTCGGCTATGCTCCAGGGGTCTGCCGCCACAGGAGCGACAAGCCAGATAGGGCCTTTGCCCGCGGGGGTCTTCCTCGTTAAAGAAAAAAGATAATCCTCGATGTCCTCCTGGAGCGTGCAACTAGAACATGAGTTGCTTTCTTCAGAAGGGGGGGCTGTTGCCTTGAGGCGCGGCCGAATCAAGACTACCTGGCCTCCCGATAATGCAGCGAGATCCCGAGCCAGAGAAGTGCTCTCCCGCAAACATGCGCCCTGCACGATCACGACCGAGCGCTCGACATTGGCGGTTCGCTTCGCTCTTGCAGCAATTTTTTCGGCGAAGGAAATCATCTCACCCATGGTGCACCGACTCGTTGTCGTCCGCTTCTCTTTGTTGCCAGGACGGAAACGGGTCATTGGCTTTCAGCCAATGTTCTTTACCGAGAGCCAGCTCAGCGTCGTTAAGCAAGCAGGAGTCGAGCTTGCGCTTAAGCCCGTCGTGGTGGCGTGAGCCCTCTAAAGTGATGATCACGAGTTCTTGTTGGCGGTCGCCAAACTGATCGTCCCAAATGGCTTGAATTCTTGCGAGCTCCTCTGGGTCTAATTCCCAGTTCTCTTGGGGCTGGGCCGCATACCATTCGCCCCCGCTTTCCACCGAGCTGACCATTCCCGCTTGTGACCAGACGCCAACCTCCGATGGTCGCGTGGCAATCCAGAAAAATCCTTTCGATCGAATCACGCTATTCCAGTGGTCCTGGAAGGCCTCGAAGAGCCGTTCGGGATGAAAAGGGCGCCTAGCCCGATAGACAAAGCTGGAGATTCCGTATTCCTCGGTCTCAGGTTTCTCTTCTCCGCGAAGGATCTTCAGCCAGCCCGCCGCTTGTGATGCTTTTTCAAAGTTAAAAAGACCGGTTTTAAGAATGGATTCAGGGGCGAGCTGTCCGTGTTGGGTTTCAATGAGCCGAGCATCCGGATTGAGGTTTTGAAGAAGGCCCTTCAGTGTCTTGAGTTCGGCAGATGAGACCAGATCAATCTTGTTGATAACTAGAATATCAGCAAACTCAATTTGCTCGATCAGAAGGTCAGTGATCGTGCGCTCATCCTCAGGGCTGGCCTCGAGGCCACGAGTCTTTAGTTCTTCCGATTTTTGATAGTCTCTCAAGAAGTTCAGGGCATCGACGACCGTGACCATGGTGTCTAGTCTTGCAAGCTGCGAGAGGGACGTTCCCGTTTCATCTACGAAAGTGAAGGTTTCGGCTACGGGAAGGGGTTCAGAGATACCTGTAGACTCAATCAACAAGGCATCAAAGCGGCCTTCTCGTGCTAGCCGCGCAACTTCAATCAGTAGATCCTCCCGTAGGGTGCAGCAGATGCAGCCATTCTGCATTTCGACCAGTTTTTCTTCAGTTCTGCTGAGGGCCGCCTGGCCGCCCTTCACGAGAGCAGCATCGATATTCACCGAGCTCATGTCGTTGACAATCACCGCAACTCTCAAGCCCTTGCGATTTTTTAGTACGCAGTTCAGCAGGGTTGTTTTTCCCGCACCAAGAAAGCCGGAAAGTACGGTGACTGGCAGCATGAGATCTAGGTCCCTTTCTTTCATCTTTCGCCTCAGGAGCTCGGGCTGGCAGGGGCAGCTCCCGCGCTCGTTCTCTTATAATGCACGATGAGTCGGGCTTTGATTCGTTGGAGGCGGGGAGAGAGTTCCTGGTTCTTGGCGCGCTTGATCGCCTGGCTAATGCCTCCCTGCTTGTCGATTGTCCGGATGGCGCGGGTCGAAAGTCGTAAGGTGAGGATTTGACCGAGCTCTACGATCTCATACCGTTTGTTCACGAGGTTCGGCAGCCAGCGCGTGCGTGTCTTGATGTTGGAGTGGCTGACTAAGTTTCCTGTTGTCGGACCTTTTCGTGTGAGTTCGCAAAAATTAGCCATAAATTTCTCCACTTTTCTTGGCGATTCGCAACTTCTTGCCGTCAACACTCTTGACGCTCAGGCGCGTTGGGGTGCCGGTCTTAGGATCAACAGCCATCACGTTGGAAATGTGAATGGGGGCTTCAAGAGTTACGACCCCGCCCTGAGGATGCTTTTGAGACGGACGCGTGTGCCTCTTCATCTGATTGAGGCCTTCAAGGGTCACGGACGCCTGCTTCAAACGCATCGAGGAAATTTTAGCCTGCTTTCCTTTCTCTTTTCCGGCGATGACTTGTACCAGGTCGCCTTTGCGCAACAGAGTTTTGATTTGCGTGCTTTTCATGAGTTCCTCGCCGAATACTGCTTATTTGTTGTACTTCTTCCGGAAACGCTCGATCCGTCCCTGGGTATCGAGCAGCTTTTCTTTGCCGGTGAAAAACGGGTGCGAGGCACTCGAGATCTCGACCTTGACCACGGGATATTCGTTGCCGTCTTCCCATTTCATAGTTTCCTTCGGCTGGGCGGTCGATCGCGTAAGAAATGCGAAGTCAGACGAGATATCCTTATAAATCACCGGACGATATTCCGGGTGAATGCCTTGTTTCATTTTTATGACGCTCCCTTTGTTTTGCAAATTTGTTGCAACTGATAATGCAACTGATGTGCATCTGTCAAACTCTATTCGATGCCTCGGTCTACAGCTACCGAGGCGTTTCAGTTCCCGGATGGATACACCTCGGGGAGTGGCAGATTGAATCTGCAGGGCTTCTTTCG
Source organism: Pseudomonadota bacterium (assembly GCA_039800365.1). GTDB lineage: Bacteria > Bdellovibrionota > UBA1018 > UBA1018 > UBA1018 > CAIOHW01. The sequence continues at coordinate 7,186 of JBDLQW010000170.1, read as the reverse complement.
AGGAGCGCTGTGACGTTAGGCTGAAAAAAAGCTTTGGGTTTTTTCGCGCTGGGGTGTCAACAAGTGGTCGCTTGGGCCAGCCTTGATTCGCCTCTTGTGGGCTTGCTTTCGCGCGAGCCGGTTTCGCGCTCCTTGGCAAAACGCCCCAGATACCGCTACACTGGCCCCTATGGATCAAACCCTGGCGCCGCAGCAGCCTTCTCCTTCAGGGATCTCTTCGGCCGGCTCATCCCCGAGCGACGGACTTCCTCCTGCTGATGCTCAAGGCGTTCAGCCCCCGACCTCTGAAGCGCACCGCTTCGGTCCACTAGCGCCGCCCCTGCTTTCATCGCCGCTCGAGCGGTTCTCCGAAATCCGTCCTGCCGTTCTGGATCGTGTCGTTTCGCGAACGATGGAGGATTTTTCTCACGCTTCAGTCGACTTGCTTTTGGGAGAGGCCCTGTATCAAGAGCGGGTGAGGATCAAGCGCGGAGGCGATGGGGGGTTCTTGCGTGGTCGCACCAAAAAAGACTTACGCGTTTTGTCTCAGGTGCAGAGCGGGCTGTTGCGACCGCCCGGGCAAGCTGATCGTCAGGAGCATTTAAAGTCGCTCATTTCTCATTTTGCCGACGAGATTGGCGGGCGTTTTGATCCGCGCGTCTACCGTTTTGCAACGAATATCCTGCCGATTTTTTTCAACTGGCTTCTCAATGCCGCCAGCCTTCAGCAGTTTAATCCTTCGAAGCAAAGCGACCTCATTCATAGTCAACTGATCATCAATGGAGAGATCGATCATTTGCGGGCTTTGACTCAAAAAGGCACCATCCTGCTGGTTCCCACTCACCAAAGCAACATCGACAGCGTTTTGATTGGTTTTATCACTTACCTGCTGCGGTTGCCCCCGTTTGCCTATGGGGCCGGACTGAACTTGTTTAATAATCCCGTCTTGAGCTTTTTTATGAGCAATCTCGGGGCCTATACCGTCGATCGTCGCAAGGCGAATGCCGTTTATAAGCAGACGCTCAAGAATTACAGCACGGCCATCCTTCAGCAGGGAATTCATTCGATCTTTTTTCCCGGCGGGGGGCGTTCTCGAAGCGGTGCAATTGAAAGCAAGCTCAAGCTCGGCCTTCTTGGAACAGCGCTCGAAGCGCAGACCGAAAATTTGATCGCTGGCGCAGAAAAGCCTCATGTTTACGTCGTGCCCATGGTGATGAGTTATCACTTTGTTTTGGAGGCTGCGTCGTTGATCGAGGATTATCTCGCTGACGCAGGAAAGCATCGCTTCATCATCACTGACGACGAGTCGTTTCAGCCTACCAAGATTGCGCGATTTTTTTGGCGCTTTTTTTCGGAGCACTCCAAAATCACTGTCAGGATCGGGCGTCCTCTTGATGTGTTTGGGAACTTCGTTGACCTCGAGGGGCGCTCGGTGGGTCCCAACGGCACGACCATCGATCCGCGCTCGTGGCTAACGACGCGAGGAGTCCTTTCTCGTAATCCTCAGCGCGATCGCGAATACACTCATGCGTTAGGTTCGAGAATCGTCGAGCGTTTTCATCGCGAAAATACGGTTCTTTCTTCGCATTTGGTGGCTTTTTCATACTTCGAGGCTCTTCGCGAGAAGTATCCCCATCTGGATCTTTATCGCTTTTTAAGGCTTTCACTGGCTCAGCGTACGTTGCCCGTCGAGACGTTTCTTGCGTCAGCCGATCGGTTTCGGACAGCTGTTCTAGAACGGGCGCGACGGGGAGAGCTTCACGGTTGTCCTGAGCTAGCCGATGGCGATCTCGGTACCGCATCTTTTCATGGCGAGCGGGTCTTGCCAGCTTGGGTGCGTGAGGGAGTTCGTCAGTTGGGGCAGCTTCATGATGCGGCAGTGGTTCAAGTGCACGGCGATGAAGTGTTCACCGAAGATATGACGTTGCTTTACTATTATCGCAATCGACTCGCGGGATACGGACTTTCTATCCGTGCCGGTGAACTCAAAGGACAGCTTCAGGGGGCGCATGACCGAAACGGATTTTTGGCGTAAATCGCGAGTTGCTGTGATTGGGGGCGGCAGTTGGGGCAGCGTGCTGGCCCAGCTGGCGGCTTCTCATGTCGAAGAAGTGCGTCTTTGGGTGCGGGATGAGGCCCAAGCGCGCGCGCTGAATGCAACGCGTGTGAACGCCAAGTATGCGCCAGGCATGACGCTCGCTCCGCAGATTCGTGCGATGAGCGAGCCTGAGCGCGCACTCGCTATCGACGAAGGGGGAGTTGGTGCGGTCATCTGGTCGCTTCCGTCTTCGGTGGCTCGAGAGCAGGCTCGAGCCTTCGCCCGGTTTCTGAGCGGCAAAGAGGTGATCCTGCATGCCACCAAAGGAGTTGAGGCTGGGTCTTTGAAGCGAATCTCGGAAGTGCTTTCAGAAGAGTTGCCGTGTTCTCGAATCGGCGTGCTTTCGGGACCAAATCTGGCATTAGAGGTGGCGCGAGGCGAGCCTGCCGCGGCGGTCGTTGCGTCGAATTTCGACGAAGTGATTGAGGCGGGTCAGCAGCTTTTCAGTACGCCTCAGTTTCGAGTCTACTCTTCCTCTGACATGGTGGGAGTGGAGTGGGCGGGAACCCTGAAAAATATTCTAGCGATTGCAGCGGGCGCCCTCGATGCCTTGGGTTTGGGATGGAACGCTCGAGCCATGCTCATGACTCGGGGCCTGGCCGAGATGGTGCGATTCGGTGTCGCCATGGGAGCCCAGACCCAGACGTTCTTGGGACTAGCCGGAATGGGTGATTTGATGGCGACTTGCGGGAGCTCGCTTTCCCGCAATTATCGCGTGGGCGCTGGACTCGCGCGAGGCGAGCCCTTAGAGCAGGTTTTGGCGGAGCTCGGAGCGACAGCTGAAGGGGTTCGAACCGCAAGAATTGTTCATGAATTTGCATCCGAGCGCGGGATTTCGATGCCGATTTGTCAGGGCGTCTTTCAGCTCTTGTCGGGCCAGGCCGACGTACGGCAAACCCTGGCCGAATTAATGGGTCGGCCGCAGGTGCCAGAGTTTTAGCTGCCGAAGGGGCCCATGCTTCCTTTCTTGCTCCTTGAAGTCGCTATGCTGGCGCAGTAGGAAGAGGCTCTATGTCGTCTTCCTCCTCAAGTTCCCCTTCGTCTGAAAACGCTTTTTCGTTCGAGCCGATTTCGCGGGCCATGGAGCACCTGGCTCAAGGCCGCATGGTGATTCTGGTGGACGACGAAGACAGGGAAAATGAAGGAGATCTCGTGCTTCCGGCTGAAATGGCCACGGCCGAGGCGATTAACTTCATGGCTCTTCATGCTCGCGGCTTGATTTGTTTAGCGATGGAAGCTCAACGAGTCGACGCGCTTGAGCTTCCGATGATGGCCTCGCGCAACCGCTCGCCCCGACAAACAGCGTTCACCGTCTCGATCGAAGCGCGTGAGGGGGTTTCTACCGGAATCTCAGCGCATGATCGCGCTCATACGATTCGAGTGGCTGTCGATCCTGCGACTCGGCCGAGTGATTTAATTTCTCCAGGGCATGTCTTTCCGCTTCGTGCGCAAGAAGGCGGTGTTCTGGTTCGCGCGGGGCATACGGAAGGCTCGGTGGACTTGGTGCGAATGGCAGGATTGAGGCCTGCGGCCGTGATTTGCGAGATCATGAATCCCGACGGAACGATGGCGCGGCTCCCGGATTTGCGAGAATTCGCAAAGACCCATGGTCTTCCGATTGTGAGTATTCGTGACGTCATTGCCACGCGCATGGATCGCGAAAGCTTGGTCGAGGAAGTGGCGCGAACCAAGTTGCCCAGTCAGTTCGGTTCAGATGAATTTGAGCTGCGGGCGTTTGTCAGCGCGGTCGACGGATCTGAGCACCTGGCTTTGGTTCATGGTCCGTTAGATCCTGAAAAGCCAGCTTTAGTTCGTGTTCATTCTGAGTGTTTGACAGGTGATGCTTTAGGCTCGCTTCGTTGCGATTGTGGTCCGCAGCTTCAGGCGGCGCTTCGGCAGATTTCAGAGTCAGACGCTGGCGTTTTGATCTACATGCGTCGACATGAGGGACGCGGAATTGGGCTCGTGAATAAGCTCAAAGCGTATGCGCTTCAAGATCAGGGCATGGATACGGTCGAAGCCAATCGTCACCTGGGGTTCAAAGAAGATCTTCGGCACTACGGCATTGGTGCTCAGATCTTGCGATCGTTGGGAGTTCAAAAGATCCGGCTTTTGACCAATAATCCGCGAAAAATCGTGGGACTCGATGGCTACGGATTAAATATCCTCGAGCGTGTTCCGATTGAAATGCCTCCAACCGCTCATAACGAGAGGTATCTGCAGACCAAGAAGCAAAAGCTCGGTCATCATTTGGAGATCAAAAAAACATGAAAACCCGATCGCCAGAGCCAGTCTCGTCATTCCAGGGATCAGGAGTCATGCCTCGAGTGGCGATTGTGAAGAGCCGCTTTAACGAAGAAGTCACGGGCGGTTTGTTTCGTGGGGCCCTCGAGTATTTGCGCTCGCAGAAAATCGAGTTCGACGAGAGTTCGCAGCGTTTTGACGCCCCGGGAGCTTTTGAAATGCCGCTTTTGGCGAAGGCCTTGGCGCGCACAGGAAAGTTTGACGTCGTGGTGTGCTTAGGGTGCGTGATCAAGGGCGATACGGCGCATTTTGAATTCATTAGCTTGGGCGCAACTGTCGGGATGATGCAAGCGTCGCTTGAAACAGAAGTGCCCGTGACTTTCGGGATTCTGACGACTTACGATCAGGAGCAGGCTCGGCGACGCAGTGCGGATGATCCTCATAACAAAGGCATTGAGGCCGCAGCCGCCGGAGTTGAAGCATGGCGCGAGCTGGTCAAGATTCGAGGCCTCGCGCCCTAGTTGAATTTTTATTCGAAAGTGCTAGCGCACGCGCTTTCTTGCCAAAAGACGCGCGACCCATTGACCGTTTTCTCCAGGGCCTTCCGAATAGTCGATCGTTTCCAGTTCTGAGAAAAGACGTCGAAGCTCTCCTGGCTCTAAGAGGTAGTCTCGACGGAGGTTTCTACGAGGTTGTCGTTTGAGTTCCTCTGTGGTCGGATTTTCAAAAACCAGATAGCCGCCGGGCCGGAGGCCAGCCTGAATTTGCGGGACGAGGCTGCGCTGAAGGTACTGGATATTGACGATGAGTTGATAAGTGTCAGGCCGAATCAGGTACTGATTCAAGTCGGCCACTGTGGTGCGTAGCTCGACTTGGTTTTCCTGAGCTAAAAGCTTGGCCTTTCGAATGGCCACATCCGAGAGGTCGACCCCTTCGACTGCAAAGCCTTTTTTTGCCAAAAATACGGCATTTCGACCTTCTCCCATCGCGATGTCGAGCGCGCGTCCTACTGGAATTCGGGAGATCTGATTGCGGAGGAACTGGGCAGGTTCTTTTCCAAAGATATAGTCCTGGGTATCGAAGAACTGGTCCCACTGGCTCTTGTCTTCGGCAGGGTCTTCGCCAGTGAGTTTCTGAAAAAGGCTAGGCTCTGGCGTGGTTGCTGGGGAGGGCGAATGGGGCCGTGTGCAGGAAGGTGTTGCCAGTAGGAACATCGAGCACAGAGCAATTGCCACGACCCTTCGTTGCCTCAGTTGCGTTGACAGGGGCCGTTCAACAGAGTACCTCAAGCGCATGTTTGGAATTTCTGGCGAGCATCTGCTGATTTTAGGAATTGTTCTGCTCATTTTCGGTCCTCGGCGATTGCCCGAACTGGGTCACACTTTAGGGAAGTGTGTGCGGAACTTCAAGGACGCCTTGGCCGGCATTGAAGAAGCGAAGTTTCAGCGTTTAGAGGATCAAAATCCCCAGGCCACAGCGCTTCGTTCTCCATCCGCGGCAGTCAATGGGGCTGCAGGTTCAGGAAGCCCTGTTGCAGGATCGGTAGCTGAAGCCGGAACTCAAAACTCCGAACCCGCATCGGTTTGAAATCCAAGTCGACCCGAGCCTTTTCTTGATTCCTGAGCACTCCAAAGGCAAACTGAAACCTTCGGGGAAACTACGCTCATGGTCGATGAAAGAAATTTTACTAAATATTTAAGTCGTTTCGAGATCGAGGCTACGGTTCAGGAAATTGCTGAACGGATCAACCAGGATTATCGGGGGCAACCCCTGGTCCTCGTGGCTGTCCTCAAGGGAGCCTATGTTTTTTTGGCTGACTTGGTTCGCTTTCTGAAGGTGGACTTCGAAGTCGAGTTCGTGCGTCTGTCGAGTTACGGGCGAGCGAAAGAGTCGAGCGGAACGGTCACCATTCTCAAGGACATTGAAGCCGACATTCGGGGCAAACATGTTCTCATTGTCGAGGAAATCATTGATACCGGGCGCACGCTCAAGTTCTTGGTCGAGCGATTGAGGTCTTCTGGGCCCGCTTCAGTAGAGATTGTGAGTCTGCTCGACAAAGAGGCAAAGCGGGTAGTGGATGTTCCGGTGAAATATGTGGGACGCAAGATCGATGACCAGTTTTTGATTGGCTATGGGCTCGATCTTGAAGAAAAGTGCCGCAATTTGCCTGATATTTATTATTTGAAGTACCCCAACTAAAAGATTGCTCGAGCGTGATTTTGGAGCGCGGTGATCTGAAATGACGGGTCTTGGTTCATCGAGCGGCAAAAAATTCTAGAATCTTGGTCGGGTTGACGTTAAGACCTTATCAATCGTTTGAGTGAAGTGATTAACCATCATTCCGGCGCACGAAAGGTGAGCCGAGAACACGGGTGATTCATGAGTGGCATCGCATCGGGTCCGAAGAAGGTTCTTCTGATCCTCGGATTATTGACTTTGGCTATCGGAGGGGGCGCAGCTCATCTCTTTTATCCCTCAGCTTCTAATCAGGGATATGCTCCGGATCAGCCCATCCCATTCAGTCACAAGATTCATGCGGGTGATAATAAAATGGCGTGTGCTTATTGCCATGTGGGCGTTGAGAAATCGCGGCACGCCACCGTGCCTTCGGTCAATGTCTGCATGAATTGCCATACGGTTGTGAAAACCGAGAGCCCTCATATTCAAAAAATTCAGAAGCATTTCCGCGAGGGCACCCCCATTGAGTGGATTCGGGTGCATGAGCTCCCTGATTTTGCTTACTTTCCGCACAAGCGACACGTGGCCAAGGGCGTTTCTTGCGAAACCTGCCATGGCGATGTTCGTAAGATGGAGAAAATCTATCAATACGCCCCCATGAACATGGGCTGGTGCATGGACTGTCAT
>JBDLQW010000169.1:0-24524 GCA_039800365.1 Pseudomonadota bacterium | reverse complement strand
GGTCACGACCGAGGCCTTTGCAGAGGGTCTCTTCGGTAAGCTCTTTCACAGTGCCGAATTAATTCGCGAGGCGAGCCGGAGCCCCCAGCCCTCTCGCTGACATCAAGGGCCTAAAGCTGGGCGCGCCGAAGAAGCTCAGAGAGACTGATGCCCAGTCCATTGGCTAAGCGTACGAGGTTTGAAAGCGTCGGACTGCGCTCGCCTCGCTCGATCAGACCTACGTAGTTGCGGTGCACTTCGGCCAGTTCGGCGTATCTTTCTTGCGAAAGACCCTGCTTCAATCGAATCCGACGAACCGTCTGTCCAAATCTCATCACGATATTGCCGTTCGCTGGTGCCATGGCCAAATAAACTGAAGCCACACACACCAGACGTCTACACACAGAACGTATACTTACTTCTGGTAAAACCGGGAGCTTCACACTAGCCTTCATCTCTTAGCTCGAGAACTTTCTCTTTTGCAGGAGTGGCAGATATGGGACGTCGAGTGGTGGTGATCGAGGACAGTGAGCAGCTTCGAACACTGATCAAAATGGCACTCTCAGGGATCGCTGAGGTCAGGACCGCAAAAAGTCTGGTCGAGGCATGGAATCAGTTGGGAGATGCTTTTGCCCCCGAACTGGTGATTACCGACTTTGATCTGGGAGAGTCCACTGGCCAAGATGGTCTGAGTGTTGCCGAAGCTTTTCGTGATCGATTTCCTGCCATTCCGATTTTGGTCACGACAGGAACCTCGATCCAGCATCCCAGACTGGCAAGGCTCCTTGAGCTTCCTGGGGTAACCCTGCTTCAGAAGCCCTTTGACCCAGACGAACTCTGTGCCGTCGTCGAGCGACTTTGACTGATCGATCACTGATGCTTGAGGGGCAGCTGAACCACGAATCTCGAGCCCTTTCCGAGAGTGCTTTCGACATCGATGGTGCCACCGTGTCCTTTAACGATCTCGCTGGCAATGTAGAGTCCTAGACCTAATCCGGTAATCTGATCTCCCGAAATCGCCCTTTGGAAGCGTTCGAAGATTTTGGATTGCATCTCGACGGGAATTCCAATGCCCTGGTCGGCAACTTCAAGTCGAGCGTATCCCTTTGCTGGGTCGCTATCGACTCTGACGGAAATGGGTTTTCCATCTCCGTACTTGATTGCGTTCGAAAGCAGGTTGGAAAGCACTTGGTTCAGTCTATTTTTGTCCCAAGTTCCAGATATCGGGCTTTGTTTGCAATCGAATGAAATGGTGCTGCCTGCAGCATCGGCAAGTGAGCGATGGCGCGAAATGGCTTCTTGAGTGAGTTCGCTCAAGTCCACTTCGCTCGGTGCGAAGCTGAGTCGGCCCGCTCTGATTCTGGTCACATCCATCAGCTCACTGAGGAGGACTGAAAGGGCTTCTGAAGAGCGACACGCCTTTTCTGCAAATTGTGCCAATTTTTGATCAGCACCTGAGGCCGTTTTTGTAAGGTGACGTTGGAGCAGCTGCAGTTGCATATGAAGCGCTGCGAGAGGGGTCCTCAGCTCATGAGATGCAATCGACAAAAACTCATCGCGGACTTCAATAGCTTTTTGGAGCTCTTCCTCCAGGATTTTTCGATCGGTCACGTCCTGGTTGATACCGCTGGCAAGATCGGGCTTTCTGTCTTTGGTGAAACTCAGGACGGACCCCCGGGTCCAGATAAATCGAATCGCTCCGTCGGGTCGAATGATGCGAAAATCAATGTCGATTGCGGTTCCGTCATTCACGACGCTTGCCATATTGTCCTCCATGAGCTGGCGGTCGTCGGGATGAAGTAGCGCTCGAAATTGAGAGAGCGTCGGTTTCGTTCGGTCAGGGTCGAGGCCATAGATTCGATAGAGCTGCTCTGACCAAGTGACTTGATTGGTGGGAATCTTCCACTCCCAGTATCCGAGATTTCCGATCTCTTGGGCTTGAGTGAAGAGTTGCATGGTTTTGCGAAGCGCTTCGTCGGCAGTATGCAGCTCAATGATGGCTGCGGCCTGATCGGTGAGGAGGTCGATGATGCGAAGGGTCCTCTCATCGGGGCGGCCGGGCTTTCGGTAGTGCGTTGAAAGCATCCCGATGAGTTTTCCGGATCTACTGGTGATGGGAGTCGACTGAATGGCTCGAACTCTGGCCTTAAGCTGGACCTTGAGGGCTGCTGAGTTCCTGAAGATCGAGTCCTTTTCAACATCCTCGACGATGATTCGGCGCCCCTCTCGCATCGCGGTACCGCACGTGCCGTCGCCGGTCGTAACCTCATTCCAGAATTCGAGCCACTCGCTTGTGAAGCCAAAATGTGCGGCAATCGACAAGGTTGCTCCATCGGGCTCAAGAAGCTGAATGGTTCCATGGTCGGCGCTGGCTACTTCAACAGCAGCGCAAAGGATGCTTTGCAGGTGCTCGGCAAGCGAGGAGTTTTTGGTTTCTGCCGCCATAGGGTCTGTTCAACTCAAGTCATCAAGGAAAAGAGTTTCCGATCTTGAGTCACCTCTCCTGCAAGATGAGAGCGACTTGGGGAGGGCGGGCGGCTTGGGTGCAGGACTCTGCTCTTGGAGAGCGGGTTTGATTCAGGTTTGGCATCCGACCCACGGAATGGGAAAGGGCAGCCGCGCTGGAGGTAGCCCTTTCTACTCTAGCTCGAAACCACGAGAGGGTGGGGTTCGAGCCTGGATTAAGCCCCATTTTTCAAGATCGCTCAGGGCCCTGGATTGTTACAGTTTTACGGCAGAGAAGAGTTGTCCGAAGGCCTTTTCGACATTGCTGAGCCGTTGTTTTCACCGGCTATCTGCTGCGCTACGAGTCTTTGGCTGGCATGGGCCGAATTGACCTAGGAGATGAAAAATGGCGGACCCGGCTGGATGAGTTTCGAACCGCGTGTCGCGAGTCAATCTCGTAAGTGCATGAATTTGATCGGATGTTAATTCCCGGCCGACAGCCCAAAAGGGTGCGAATCGAATCACATTAACTTTTCCGGATTATAATTCGGTAAAGTATTTACTTTTCCGGAGTCTGCTGCGATAAAGTTATCATGAGAACTCTGGGAGAAATCCTTAAGAAAGACTTTGGAAAAAAACTGATTCTCCTGAGCGGGCCCCGGCAAGTCGGAAAGACCACCCTGGCGCGGTCGATCAATCCGGGGTGCACCTATTACAATTACGACTTTCTTGAGGATCGGCGAGCAATCCTGAAGCATCAGTGGGACCTGAATGCCCCCCTGGTGCTCGATGAGCTTCACAAGCACGCGCGGTGGAAGCTTTGGCTCAAGGGGCTTTACGATACCGGACATCTGCCGAAGCGCACTCTTGTGACCGGAAGTGCTCGGATGAATACCTTTCGTAGGGCGGGGGACTCACTCGCGGGGCGGTTCTTCCATCACACACTCCTTCCGATCGATCCCAAGGAGGGATCGAAGCTCCTGCCTTCCCTATCGGCGGTTGAGGTCTTGGAGAGAATCATGAATGTGAGCGGATTTCCGGAGCCGTTTTTTAACGGAGGCGTTCCTGATTATCGACGCTGGCGGAGCTCCCATTTGGATGTGATTCTGAAGCAAGACCTGCTCGAGCTGGAAAGCGTTCGATCACTGAGCGACATCCAGAATCTTTTTCTACTCTTGATAGAAAAGGTCGGCGGATTGTTGAGCTACCAGTCGCTTTGCGAGGACCTGTCGAGGAGCGACAAAACGATTCGGAATTGGGTCGAGATTCTCGAGAACTCCTATTTGTTCTTCCGCGTGTATCCCCTTGGGGTCGCGGCCACATCCATCAAGAAGATGCCGAAGCTTTATTTGTTCGATCTGCCCCGTGTCGAGGACGAGGCGGCTCGCTTTGAGAATTGCGTTGCACTTTCACTCTATAAAGAAGTTCTGCATCAGAATGAGGCTCTCGGACAAAACCTGCAATTGCGGTTTTTAAGGAACAAGCAAAAGCAGGAGATCGATTTCGCAATTCTCGATGGCAAGAAAGTCACGCACCTGATCGAGGTGAAACTGAGCGACCCCGTACCAAGTGAGAATTTCAAGCACTACGAAAAGCTTTTTCCGAAGGCGAAAAAGATTCAGGTGGTTTATGGCCTTGAAAAGGGGTTTTCCCACCCCGGAGGCGTGAATGTGGTGCCTGCGGCGGATTTTCTTGCGAATTTGGATTTGTCTCGGAGCGGGTAAAATGCTGAAGGTCAGGCTCCGACCCCGCCATTTTCAAAAGGACGCATAAAAATAGAAATACCCTTTTTAAGGCAGTCACTGCAGCCATGGATGGCGAAAGCAGTGCAAGGCCGGGATGGCCGATGCCTGAAAAAGGGTATTTCTATTTTTATGAGTGGGTTTGGAAAAAATGGCGGACCCGACAGGGTTCGAACCTATGACCTCCACATCCGTAGTGTGGCGCTCTAATCCAACTGAGCTACGGGTCCGCACTGAAGTGGTCAGGGTGTTACCCAAAAACAGAGACTGACGCAAGTGGCAAAAATGCGACCGGCTTTCCTTTTTTTTCTCTCTGGGGCACGATCAGAACCTCATGGCTCACTGGCGGGTTTTTCTCTACATTTCCATGCTCTTAAGCATCTTAGGTGCGGGCTGCGGCACCGAAGCCCCGAAGCTGCCGACGGGCTGCACGGCCCACGCAGCGGCTCTTGGCATTACCGATGGCCGAGTGGCCATTTTCTGTGGTTGCGCTGAAACGGCTGGTACCTGGCTCCTGAATTCGGCGGGTCTGCAATGCACCGTTGCTTCAGGCGACACCGTGGTTTTTCATTTTCTTGCACCGAAGACTCGTCATCAGATTGTCAGTGCGGCAGGGGAAGTCGATCGCTTTTTGGCTAGCCCTGTTTATGATCCGCAAGTCGAACCTGTCTTTCGCGCTCATGCTGTACGGTTCACTCAAGCGGGCACCTATGACTTCACGGATCAGTTCGATCACTCGCTTTCGGCTCGTATTGTCGTCACTCCTTGATTCGAAAGAGTGCAGGGCTCTGGGCTGCTTTCGGGTCGCCATTTTAGGGCGTGCGCTGGGGCTCTTGGCCGAGTCTCACGCGCCGTAAGGAAGCAGCCCGAGGTCGGCAAAACATTCCCGTTAATTCCTGCGCTGCCCCTCCGATAGGTGAGTTGTCACTAGCACGGAGGCTAAGAACATGAGCGCTACTTCAATTCGTAAGACCGAGGTCAATCCTGTCACCAATGAAAAAGTTGAGGTGCTGTATCAGCGCATCGGTAATCGCTGGTATGCCTTTTCTGCTCAAGACAACGATGTCTTTTTTGGCGCGATTCCTGAAGATGTGCTTGCCGAGCTTGAGAGCGTCGACTGCGCTTCGTTAAATTCCGGGTCGACCGGCGAGAAGACCGTTTAAAATTGCGAGCCCGCGTGACTCACGCGTGGCAGCCTGAAGATCGAAAGTTGTGCCATTCCATGCAAAGGCCCTCGAGAAAACCACAAAGTCATCCCACCACACCACAAACCACAGCTCCAGACCTCCGCCCAAAAAAGGCGGAGGTCGAGGAGTTGGTTCAAAAAATTTCAGATCTCATCTCGGGATCGCCCGACAAAGCCGCAAAAGTTTTAGAAAAGTGGATCAGCGAATCGGAGCTGCCCAAGCGCAAAAAAGCGGGTTAAGTGCAGCTGCCGCTCCTTAGTGTTTGATGTAGAAGACCACAGCAACGTTTCTGGGGCGGGTTTCAGATCCGCCTGTGGCGCCCGTGTTCACAGTTGGGCGGGCATAGCTGTCAAAATTCGTATCCGAGGATCCGCTAGCCGAATCCTTTTCATTATTTCCGTCTGTCCTCGTATAGGTGTGCGTGTGCGACTTTAACAGGTCAGCTTGAGCACTTCCCAGTGCTCGCGCGCTGTCGACGCCGCGACCTTCGTCAAGACCGCGGAGAAACTCGCCTCGTAGATCTGGCAATTTGAAGGTGGTGCTGCCGTCTCCCGCACCAAATGTGGTACCAATTCGTGCGAAAAGCGCCGCATATGTCGCACGCGATACCTCCTGACCGTTGCATTTCAGCCAGCCTGGGGGGGGACTAGTTACTGGAAAGGCCATGATCGCACCCACGAGAATCGTATTCAGGTAATTAGCGATGGCAGCATCGAGCGATGCTTGCGTCACCACCGGGCTTCCACCCGAGTAGACCGTTCCCGCAGCTGCGACATTTCCTGCTGCTGAGAGCGAGCCTGCGATCGTTTCATTTCCCGCCATATCGAGTTGCCAACGGCTTTCAGGGGCTGACCATCCGCCGATTCGAAGAACATTGTCAGGGTCGAGCCCAAAGTTGACGGCATACTGTCCCCAGCGATGAAACGACATTCCTGCAGCGCCTCCGTCGCTTGAGGAGGCTTGCAGCCCGTACCAGGAGCTGGTGCCCACCCGGGAAGAAGCACCCTTGTTTCCAAGAAACTGATTTTCCTGAGTCCATACACCGCTCAAGGCAGAAACATTTTGAGCAGTGCCCGTTGCGATTGCCGAATCGACGTAGCCTTTTGTGGCAGCGTCATCGGTGGCCGCAGGAGTGGCAACTTGAGTCAAGCGCGAACCTGCAATGCTGGTGGCGTTCGATGCAGGCTCTCGCGTGACGAATTGTACCCAGCCTGCCGTTGAATTGTTGTTGGTTTTTCGGCCCCAGAACTCATTGTTAAAAAAACTTCCTGCAATTTGCATCTGAAAGTTATTTGTGGGGTTCGAGTGCCTGACGTTGATGAGGTGTTGCCAGTTGTTGGCTCCTGGGTACCAGCTTGAAGCTGGACTTGGGATCGAGGTTTCATAAAAGCCCGATGCTAACGGAGTGCCGGCATTTTCGGCACCCCATAAGACGTTTAGTCCAGATTGGCCGAAACTGATGGTTCCGCCAGCAGTAATGTTGCCAGTTGCTACAACGTTTCCTGCCGCTGAGAGCGAGCCTGCGATCGTCTCGTTTCCTGCCATGTCGAGTTGCCAACGGTTTTCAGGGGCTGACCATCCGCCGATTCGAAGAACATTGTCGGGATCGAGTCCGAAGTTGACGCCATACTGTGCCGAACGATGAAACGACATTCCTGCAGCGCCTCCGTCGGTTGAGTAGGCTTGAAGAGGATAAGAGTTTCCGTTGGCGCCCACTCGAGAGGTTGCGCCTCTGTTTCCAAGAAACTGGTTGTCTTGAGTCCAAATGCCGGTCAATGCCGAAACATTTTGAGCGGTACCTGCTGATGTTGCGTAGTTTGCGCTTGCTGCCGATCCTGTCACGCTAATGGAGTAAGTGCCTGAGTTGATCTTGCTTGAATAATCTCCCGCCTGAAGTTTGGATGCTGAGACCGCGTCAGATGCGAGTTGAGAGGAGGTGACTGCATTAGCAGCAATTTTATCTGAACTCACACTGCCTATCGCCAGTGTAGGATTCGGATAATTTCCTGCGAGAGCACCGCCAGCACTGCCAGTCGGGATGCGCGCATCATTTAAGCGAGAATCGTTACCTCGAACGGCACTGAGGCTCGTGTTGCCGAATAATACTGAGAGGGTACCATTGGTAGTAATCGTACCGCCCGAAAGCCCCTCGCCTGCGGTCACTGACGTGACGGTGCCAGAACCCCCGCCACCACCGCCGCCACCTACACTAGGATCGGCCCAGTAAAGCTGCTTGTTTCCGTTGGTTGCTAAGACCTGGCCATTCGATCCGTCGTTATTAGGCAAGGTCCAGACAAAGCTCGACCCCGCCGCAACAGACGCAGGGCCTCGAAAGCCTACGTAATTTGATGAAACTTGCGAGTCGTAAAAGCGAACCTCCTGCTGGGCACTGAGGTTGATGCTTCCCGTGAGAGTCAATGAACCAAGCACAAGGTCGGTCGTGCTTGAAATCACGTCTTGTTTTGAACTTGCCGAATCAGTGACGTATTCCCATTGGATTCCCGAATACCGAAGCACTTGATTGGCCGTGGGGCTTGCAAGGGGAAGCGGCTGCCCCCGAAGACTCGTGACTGTGATCGCACTCTGAGTTCCTGAGATGTCACCAGCGAATGCCCCCGTTACTGTCATGGCGCTTTGAGCAGTGGTTGCTGCAGTGGCACTGGCGGCTGTGGATGCAAAATCGGCAGTCAACGCCGTAATGGCAGTCGAGGCGCTGCTTGCTGAGGCAGCGCTCAGTGCGCTTGTCGCAGTAGCAGCATTACCAGAAATGCTAATGGCGTAAGTGCCCGACGCTAGCTTGGCTGGAGTGACTGCGTTGTTAAGAATTTTAGTAGTCGTAACCGCTGAGTCTGTGAGTTTGGCCGAACTTATCGAGCCGTCGGCGAGCTTCGCGGAATTTACAGCTCCATCAGCGAGTTTTGAGCTGATGACGGCAGTATCTGCCAGCTTCGCAGAGCTCACCGCACCATCTGCAAGCTTTGCCGTCGTCACGGCTCCCGAAGCTAAAGTCGGATTAGGATAACTACTTCCGGCGAGATCACCGCCAGCACTACCAGTAGGAGGGCGCGCATCACTTAAGCGCGAATCGTTGCCTCGAACCGCTGTCAGGCTCGTAATTCCAAAAGCCACCTCAAGCGTTCCAGCACTGGTGATCGGACCCCCCATCAGTCCGGGGCCAGCAGTAATTGACGTTACCGTTCCTACGTTTCCAGAGGGAAGTGCCGATGGCGCCCAGCCTGAGCCATTCCACATCATTACTTGGCCGACACTTGCGCCACTTGAAGCAAGCTTTGCCAAGGGAAGACTAAAATCTGAGGCGAGAGCTGAACTGGTCACTCCGCCATCTACGACTTTGTAGCACCGACTAGCCACTAGGCTGAACGGCACCGAGCTCACGCTTAAATTTTGAAAACTCAGATCAAAATTTCCTGAGCCGCTTGAATCGACTTCCAAATCTAGGGCCAGATCTCCGGGCGCCAGCGCCGCCAGAACCGGAGCCTGAGTAAATGCCGTCAAAAGCTCCACATTCAAGTCATCGTTACCACTCAGAGCGCTTGAGAAAACGCCATTTGCTACCGGAACTGAAGCGATGACTTTATTCCAAACCACCACTCCTGAATTCACGTCTTTGATTTTAAACCGCATCGAGTAGCTGCCATCAGGAACCTTCGTTCCCGCACTCGAGCGTAAAAGCCCTTGCACCACAAACCCCTGATCGGCCTGAGTGGCACTCGACGTCAAAAAAACCAGCACCACCGTCATCACCAAGCGTGCTCGGGCGAGTGAACAGGACAAGAGTTCACGAAGAGGCTTCGTCAGCTCTAAGTATTCTTCTCCTATTTTGACCCTGAGTGTTGGGCCTGCGTCTCTGACCATCATCAATTTGCCCTCTGGTTTCCTTAACGGTTTGGTCGGGTAAATTCTAAACTGCGACCACTCCAAACCGATGCTGTTTCTTTAAGAATTGCAGAGAAAGACCCTCAGCGTAATTGGGTCAAATCAGACCCACTGCGAAGAAACCCTTCAAGGGGCCAGGCTTTGCTACCGAACAGAGCCTTGGAGGTAAGATTCATGAAGCTGGCAGGGAAGCAGGGCGGTAGCGGAACTGGGAATGGTCAAGAAAATGGCCAAGAGAATGGGGTCGATGGCGGCGTTAAGGTGGTCGACTTTAATCGGATTCGCAGTCAAAAAATGGATGAAAAGCGAAGAAAGACTGAGCGAATTTTCTTCCAGAATCTTCTAGGCGTCTATTGCGTCACTGGAAATACTGAAGTTCGGCAGCTGCAGTTAGTCGATGTCAGCGAGGATGGAATCGCCTTTCTTATTCCCTTCGACACGAAGAATCCCTGGCCTCGTGAGTCGGGCGATCTGCCCATTCGCCTTTACTTTACCCAAGACACCTACCTGCCGATTCAGGTTCGTGTCGTGAACTCGCGACCGTCGATCGAGAATGGTGTGCGGTATGTTCGCTACGGATGCACGATCGATCAGACGCTTCAGTCTTACGAAACTTATAGTCAATTCGTGCGCTTTCTGAAGTCGTTCTCAGAGCAAGCACATAAAGATGACGGTAATACGAGTGTCTTTTATCTCTAGTGCCGATCGCTGAGCTAATTCCAAACCGATTGGATGAGTGACGGTGCTGGGATGGCCACTCCTGAGCGTTGAAAAAACCGTCCCATACGATCGAGCTCGGCGGGTGATGGTGCGCCAATCGTGGGAATTGCCCCCACGTCAATCGTTCCAGCAGCTCTTGAAAACTGCTCGAGAGCGGATCGTGCGAATGATTGGCATTGGGTAAGATTTCCCGAGTTAAACGAGGATAAGAGGCAGTTCGTCAGGTCATTCAGGCTTGAGAGCCCTGAATAGCTTCTGATTCGAGCGACTACTTCGCTCTTAATCGAGCAGCTCGTGGCCCACCACCGTGACTCTTTTGGATTAAAATAATAATCGTGGCATCCCTGACGACGAGAGGTTTGGTCTTCGGAAAAGTGAGCGACACTCAGTTGCAGAGCTGAACGACACACTTTGAAAAACTGTGAGCGAAGACTCAGTGGAGCCGAGGCTGCCGAAGCAGCAAAAAGGGCACAGGATCCGCGGATCATTGACTGAACTTCAAGGTCCGCGAACTCTGATTGACTCAGTCTGCGGTTAAGCTGCTCGGTGGCTTGATTCAAGATTCTCTGAAGATGCGCCTGGTCGATATATTTTCTTAGCCAATCTCCAGAGCGAATTTCTCTCGCCTCGAGCTGCATTCTTTCCTTGAGAAGGCTTAATGACTCTTGTCGGACGGCCTCGATGATTTTCGACTCGAAGTCTAAACCAAGGAGACTGGTGAAGCTATTGATGAAGCCCCAGAGTCCGCCGACATCAGATTCGACCTTCACTCGAAGGCCGGAGAGGTCGACTTTTTCAAATTCAGGAGACCCCATCTCCTTAAGCTGGGCCCCAAATCGAGTTGAGTTGAGCTGATAGATCTCGATCATCGAGCAGAGCTTCGACGCTCCCAATCGAATCGCGCCAGCGTCCACTTGAATCTCCACCTTGCTGCGAAGGTCTGGCAAGAAGGCGATCGGTTTCCGAACGTTCCCCTTGATTTTGAAACGCGGAACCTTGGCCTGAAATCCTGGAATTCCGAGGCAAAGCGATGCCATCAGATCTCCGCCTCGTGGGTCGAGCTTTAAGAAAACCGAGTCACCTAGCGCAGACGAGACATTGACCGACGACATGCTCTTCGCGTCGAGAAGTGGAATTGAGGCGTATCCCTCTTGCTGAGTCCGGTCCAAAATGAGACGGGTCGAGGAGGTCTCGGTAGAGTAGTAGACGCCATCTCGTCGTCCGCTGAGTCCTGGAATCGAAAGAGTCATGAGCGTCTTGGAACCATCTGACTCGATACGGCCAGCTGGAAGCTCTCCGCAGCGATACTCTCGCGATGAGACCTGGGAGCAGTTGTTTTTGCGTACCACGGTGCCGATGGCAGCATCCCAGTGTCGTAGAAAGTGATTTGAAATTTCGCCGTAGCTGAAACGAATCGGAGTTCTGATTTCGGTGGTAGATGCGGTTGCAGCTGCAGGGGCTGTCGAGCCGTTGGAAATCACGGTAGAGGCCTTAATCTCAGAAGCCGAAAGCGACGAAGCTTGAGCGCGCGTATCTTGCGAGGAATTCTCAATACTTCGAAGAGACGATGTTGGCCTGACCTGTGGAGGGGCACCGAGACATCCTGATAAGCTTCCAACGACGAGAATCGAAAGAGGAGTTAGTTGTCGTCTCATTTTCATCCCCCAGTACGGCTTCAGGTAAAGCAAGCCAGGCGCCAAACCCAACAGATCGGTGGGATCCGCCCTAAAGCGCATCAGAGGTCGGAGGGACTCTTTTACTGACCAAACTTGAGACAGGTGTCTAAAGGTTCGTCAGTTTCAGTTTTTTACTGGTCGAGCGAATCAGGCGCGATCTCTGCCAGGGCATCGAGCAAATGAAGGAAGGCACCATAGGCCCGATATCCCGCTGAATAAAGCTCGGTAATGCTGGCTCCCGCCATCTGCGGGCCTTCGGGACCATTTTGAAAAAAACGGACGACTTGAATCTTCAGGGGAATGAAGAGCGTAGGATTCAGATACAGGCGTGCATCAATCGTATCGCCCACCTTGGGTTTCCAAAGGGCAGAGGCCCCATCGCTCGCAGCGAGTTGAAAGCCGATGCCTAAGTCACTGACGTCCTGTACCGAGAGTCGATAAGGCACATGATCGGGGGCCGAAAGAAAAACCGAGAAGCTCTCGAGAACGGGTCGGCGTTTGCTTTTTCGTTTTTCGTGACCTTCCACCTGCTTCGTCATGTCACTTTTCTGGCGAAGGGATTTCCGCTCAGCGCTCCTTCCGTAAGCTCAAATGGTACCGACGAAGCAAGCGAGCAACAATCCCCAATTGAGATCTACCCGCAGACGGCGTCGCGGCTAGATCTCGCTCTGGAAAGCCCGAATGCCGCCCCACTTACTGAGTGGTCAGAAAAAGTGCGCTAAGATCGAGCACCACGCGTTGAGGAATGCCTTCGGTTCGAGAAGCGTTGGCCGTCACGACCTCTTGAAGCTTGCTCTGAAGAGCCGAAAGCCCAGCCTTGGCGACTTGTACCTGCTTTGCAAGTTCCTGAGTTGAGGCCGAGCGGTCTTCTGTTGGACTAGCGATGAAGGAGTGCTGTTGCACGTGCACTTGGGCGATTTTTTCAGCTACGGCCTGAACCCCAGTATAAAGGCTGGAATGAAAGAACTCTTTTCGGGATAGTGTTTCGGCCCAGCCCGCAAAAGTAGAGTCGAGCTTGGACTGTGCCACTGTCCAGCGTTCGTGAAATTCGTTCCAGCGTTTTTCGGACTTTTTCTTTTCTTTGCCCGAAAGGTGCTTGTCGAAGGCTTCGTTTGATGAGGTGAGCTGTTGCGAAAGTGTCTCGCCTAATTGAGAGAGTTCTTTGAGCTCCTCTTGCGATCGCGCGCGCATGCGCTCTTGTGCTTCCTTCAGTCGACTTTGATAGGTCGCATCTTCAGTGCCCCCAAGAAACAGGGTTTTTTCAATCCAAAGCTTTCGACTTCCGGTAACTAACGCCGGCTCAGAACTCGTGGCATTGCTAGTTGCTGACACGGGTTGCTGCACTGGTTGCTGCACTTCTGGAAGCGCAGAAAGAACCTGGGCGATCTGAGGCGGCTGGTCGATTGCTGATGCGATCAATACGCGGTAGCGGCCCTGGGGAAGTGCACGACCGTCGGCTTGGCGAACCGCTGTGAATTCCACCAAGCGATTCTGGAGCTCAGCGGTTGCACGAATCGGCGCGATCGCGGGGCTTAACAGGGTTTCTTCGACTCCTGCTAAGACAAGCTCGATCTTGGTTCCGCTGGGCAATCGAGCTGAGGCAAAGAAGGTGGGCGCCTCGGCGCTAGCTTGGCTAACAACGAGAGCAAGCTGGGGGGCGCCGCGACCCTTCGAGTTTTCACGAAGCGCTTGAAGATCTTCGCGCGAAACACCAGGAATCTCGGGAATTGGGGAGATCCAGTTCTGAAGCTGAGGAATTCGCTGAGCCACTTGAGTCAGCAATCCGTTGGGAGCACTCGCTACTGAGGAGCGACCCAGAAGTCCATCCATGGCGCCAGAAACATAGGCGTAGGCGCCACAGCTGATCAGGCCCAACACGAGGAACACTTTCCAAATGCCCGCAGGTTTGGTCGTAGAAGTAGGACCGTCTTCATGAGCGAGGTCGGGTGAACTCAGGTCGAGCGAGGGCTCGGAAGGCTTCGTCGTTTCGAGTTTTGGAACAGGGACTTCGCCAATTTGCTCAGCAATCTTCTCAGTAATCGGGGTCGCGGTAGGTGCTGCAGCAGGAGTGGCGTGAAACTCGGGAACCGACGAGCTCGGCGCGCTGGGTGAAGGAGCGTTGGGCACCGGAGGGGTCAGTCCCATTTTGATCGTCATTGCAGATGGCTCGCTCAGCAGTGGGTCGCTATCATCACCCAGGTGCAGTGAAAACAAATCGGGTTGTTGGGTGGCCTCTCGATGAAATCCCAGCTCAAACCCCAGTTGATCCCGGGCAGTGGCACCACTTCGAGCGCCCCGATCAGTATGGGGTGTAAGAATCTCTTCAAGGTCTTGAACGCTGGTCATGAGCTGCCAGTCCACCATTCCCTCGCGCCAAACATACTGAGACCGCTGAAGCTCGCCTGTCTCGAGTTTAGTTTGGAGCTGGGCCATAGAAAACGGACCCTCGTGATGATCGTTGATGTAGACAAACCACTTGTTATCGTGAAACCCATCCATTTGGTGTTAGCCTTCCGATTTCTAAATTTATGGCGAGTGTAAGAGAAATGAGCCAGACGCGCAAATGGTGCCTGATCGAAATTCCAGATCATCAGGGGGTTTTTAATGTGGGCGGCCGGGTAGGGGCCTGTTATGGCCCTGTCGCATTTCGCCGGGTATTCGAAAGAATGGGGGGCGCTGCCACGATTCGCGACCTGATGGCGCATCAATGGACGACTCCTCAGATCGGATCAGATGTCAGCGCTAATCATCGCCGCGCTGCCGATTGTGTGCGCGAGGCGCATAAGCTTCAGCCGCTTTCACTCGTGATTGGTGGCGGCCATGATCATGGGTTTTCGCACCTTTGGGGAATTCGCGAAGCCCTGGGGCCTGAGGCGAGACTGGGCTGCATCAATATCGACGCGCATCTCGATCTGAGGAAGCCCTCGCCTAAACCTTCGAGCGGATCGCCCTTTTACTTGGCCATTGAGCAGGCCGTGTTACAGCCCAAAGATTTGGTCGAGTTTGGGATCCAGCCCCATTGCAACGCACCAGCTCTGTGGGACTATGTCGCGCGCAAGAATATCGAAGTGGTGCCCTGGAAGGCGTTGCGATTTTCTGACCGCGTGGCGCTCTTTCAGCGCACGCTGGAAAAGCTGGCTCGGCGAGCGGATCAGATTGTCATTAGCTTTGATTTGGACTCTGTTGCCCAAGCCTTTGCCCCTGGAGTGAGTGCTCCGCAGTCTGAGGGGTTTCATCCTTCTGAAATCATGGCCATGATGGAAATTGCTGGCTCTCACGCTCAGGTTTTGTCTTTAGGGATCTTTGAGCTGAATCCTGAGCATGATCGGGATGATGCGACCGCGCGGGTAGCTGCTTTATCAGCGTATTATTTCCTCGATGCAGCTCTTAGCCGGCCATGAGGTCTCGTATCGATTGGAAGACCTTGGCCTGATCGGTCATTTTTTCGCTAGTTTTCTGGATTTCATCGGGCACGGCTTTCAGGGTGTTCTGGGCCTCTTTCAGCGCCTGAAAGCTGAGATCCATATCGGTCGTCAGGGGTTCAAGCCCGATTTCGAGTTGTCGCACGCTTTCTTGGGCCTTCGTCGTGAAAGCGCGCAGCTCAGTGATTTGCTGATGAAGTACGTGTGCGGGAACTGATGATTTTCCTAGCATCACGTTTAAAGCTGAAACCTCAGCTTGCATCGTCAGACCAGCTAAGTGATCGATTTGCTTTTTAAGCGATCGACTTTTTTGAATGGCTTCATGAAAGCCACTGCGCGCGCGTCGCACATTCTCGAGCGCCTCGTGTGAGGCTGATCCCAGCATCTCGAATTGGCGGAAGAGATCTCGAAGCTGACGGCCAACTGCAAGAAGCACCTCGCGCAATTGGGGAATCAAATCACCGAGGCGGCTTTGCCGCGAGCCGAGTAACGCTCGTGAGTGTTGGGTCGATCGCAACTGCAGCGCAAGCCCGAAGAGGGTTGCAAGCGTGACCGCTACGGCAAGCGTTCGAAGGTCTCGCGAGAGGGGGGTGGTTCCCCCGAGAAAACCGGCTTCGGGAAGCTTGACGTGAATTCGCACACCGGAGTGCTCGCTTTGACCGGGAATGGTAAGGGGTTTCCGATATGAAACCGTCGCTGGGTCGCTAGGCTCTAATCCTTCTGTGGTCTCACCGTTGGTGCGCGAAAGCTGAACATAGCGAGGCTCGATTCCCTGACTGAGCTGGAAGAGCGTCCAGCCCACGGGATCACGCAAGTTGCGCTGGGCGGCACCCAACGAGAGCCCTTCGGCTTGGCTGGCAATCTGTCGAGCGATAATGGCGCCGTAATGCTGTTGATAGCGTCGCGCAAGAGCTTCGTCGGCCCATCGCAAGCTGCCAGTCAGCATGACGGCAAGCACGATCGCACCTGTCCAGCGTCGCGACGCGCTGGCTTCAGGGTCAAGGAATTGGCGAATCAGGCTTCTCATCCACGAGTCTGATCGGTCTCGCGTGGCATTCCTTCAACGGGCAAAATTTTCTCTCCGTGGCAAGGCCAGAGGCCACGTATTTTAAGACCATGGACACGATTCTCGCGATCGATCAGGGCACTACTGGCACGACAGCACTGTTGATGGATCGAGAGCTAAAACGGCTTGCTGAGGCCAGCATTGATTTCGAGCAACACTTTCCGCAGCCCGGATGGGTTGAGCATGACCTCGAAGAGATTTGGAGTACGGTCCTGCAGACCATTCGTGAAGTCACCGAACATCAAGACCTTCGTAAAATCGCTGCCATTGGTATTACCAACCAGCGCGAGACCTTGTGCTTCTGGGACAAAAAAACGGGAGAGCCTTTAGCTCGGGCACTGGTTTGGCAAGATCGCCGAACTGCTGCAATCTGCGAGGGGTTACGAGCGCGTGGGCTCGAAGCGATGATTCAGGATCGTACTGGATTGCTGATCGATCCGTACTTTTCTGGAACTAAGGCCTCTTGGGCGCTGAAGAACTGGCCTAGCCTTGCTGAGGCACACCGTCAGGGAAGACTCGCTGCCGGTACAATCGATAGCTACTTGATTGCGCGTCTCTCGGGCGCAGCCGTGCATGTCACCGAGCCTAGTAATGCATCACGCACTCTTTGCTTTCATCTCACTCAACATGAATTCGATGCCGAGCTCTGCCAAGCGCTCGAGATTCCGCTCGAGATCTGGCCCGAGGTTCGTCCCTCGGTGGGTACTTTTGCCTTAACCAAGGGGGTTCCTGGTCTGCCTGATGGAATACCCATCACGGGAGTTTTGGGTGATCAGCAGGCTGCGCTCTTGGGGCAGGCATGCACGAAAGAGGGAATGGCGAAGTGCACCTATGGAACGGGCGCCTTTCTTTTGATGAACACGGGAAGAACTCCCGTGAAGAGTCATCATCGCCTGTTAACCACAATTGCCTGGAAACTGCCTAAAGAAGGCGCTGTTTACGCTTTAGAGGGCTCGGCTTTCATTGCCGGAGCTGCCGTTCAGTGGGTGCGAGATGGCTTGCAGCTGATTCGCGATTCTTCAGAAATCGAAAGCTTAGCTCGATCGGTTCCTCATTCCGATGGCGTGGTATTTGTTCCTGCCCTGACGGGACTGGGTGCTCCTCATTGGGATCCACAAGCCACTGGAATGCTCACAGGCCTGACCCGCGGAACTCAGGCGGGGCATATTGCTCGAGCCGTTTTGGAGGGAATTGCTTTTCAAAATGCTGACATTCTCGCAGCCATGCAAAAAGACCTCGGGAAGCCGCTGGTGTCATTGAATGTCGATGGCGGGGCCTCTGCGAATGATCTTTTGATGCAGTTTCAGGCAGATGTTTTGAATGTTCGACTGAATCGACCCAAATATCTCGAGACCACCAGCTTGGGGGCTGTTTTCGCAGCCGGCCTGGGTGCTGGACTGTGGAGCAGTCTCGCAGAGATCGAAAAAACGTGGGTGCAAGACCGTGCGTTTAGCCCTGCTTTTTCTGTCGAGCAGCGCGAGCAAGCCCTCGCGAGTTGGAATCGGGCGGTTCAGCGAACCCTGCTTAAGCCTTAAGAGTGCTGTTTTCGAGAACTAATCGACCCAGTCGTGAAACGCGATCTAAGGTGAGAATCTTCAGGCCCTTGGGTTTCCCCAAGCGCTCGGCTGAGCCTTCGGGAACAATCACGGTTTTGAAACCCAGTTTTCGCGCTTCCTCGACTCGAACTTCGATCTGCGAGACCCGTCGAACTTCGCCTGTCAGACCCAATTCTCCAATCCACGCCCAATCCATCGGAAATGCCCGGTCTTCGACCGAGGACCAAATCGCTGCGATTGCTGCAAGATCACATGCGGGCTCTGAAAGTTTCAGCCCGCCAGCGACATTGAAGAAAAGATCTTGTTCGGCCAAGCGAACCTGCATGTGACGCTCGAGAATCGCGCTTAGAAGTGCGATGCGGTTCGAGTCCATTCCAACAGAAGTACGTCGAGGAAGAGAAAGCGGACTGGGGGCGACCAGGGCTTGAAGCTCCACTAAGAGTGGGCGCGTTCCTTCGAGCAAAGTGCCGATCGCGGTACCGGGAAGCGCTTCGCGACGGTCGGTGAGAAAGAGCGACGAGGGGTTGGTGACTTCTTGAAGTCCATCGCCTTCCATTTCAAAAACGCCCAATTCGCGCGAGCTGCCGAAGCGATTCTTAACGGCGCGAAGCAGCCGATAGGTCGAGCCGCTATCGCCTTCGAAGTACAGCACCGTATCGACCATGTGTTCGACCACTTTCGGACCTGCGATGCTGCCTTCTTTGGTGACATGACCCACCAGCCACACCGAGATCCCAGCGCTTTTGGCTAGTGCCATGAGCTTGGCTGCAATTTCTCGAACCTGCGTCACGCTTCCAGGAGCAGACTGAAGGTAACTGCTCGTGAAGGTTTGAAGCGAATCCATCACCACGATCTGGGGCTTGAGTTCCTTGACTGTCGCGAAAACTTTCTCGATTTGAGTTTCAGCCGCGAGAAAAATATGTCCCTGACTTTGAACTCCCAGGCGAATGGCACGGCCGCGAATTTGATCTACCGACTCTTCGCCGCTGACATAAAGAATTTTTAGGTCAGGGTTTTTGGCGCGAATTCCCCGAGCCATCTGCAAGAGCAGCGTGCTTTTACCGATTCCAGGATCTCCTCCCAAAAGCGTGAAGCTGTCCGGAACGAGGCCACCCCCCAAAACGCGATTCAGCTCTCCGATTCCCGTGTCGAGGCGACGAAGGGCGCGTTTCGGGTCTTCAGGAGCATCGAGATCGACGAAGTCGCCTGTCGAGGAGAACTCCTCTCGAAGCGCTGCCAGGCTGCCCTCTGTGGCTAGCGGTGCAGCGTCTGCGGCAGAAGGCCGCTCTTCGATCAAGGAGTTCCAGGCTTCGCAGCCGGGACATCGACCAAGCCATTTCGCGCTGATGTGGCCACAGTTTTGACACTGATACTGGGTTTTTATTTTCATAGTGCTTTTAGGGGTTTGTGACGCCCAGGTTGAAACGGACGAGCCCGCTTGTCCATGGAATAATCCGGTCTAGAATAGAGGAATGGCCCCCCGTGATGATCGAGATGGCTGGAGCAGGTTGCGCGAACGCGAAGAAGAAGACGAGCGCGAGCGAGAGGAGGAGCTGCAGTCGCAGCTCTTAAAAAATCGTCTTCAGCCCGGTGGGCAGTCGAAGGGAGCAGCTGCGGGAGATCTCGCACGCGAAGCTGCCTCGTTGCAATCATCAGGCTTGAGCGAAAAATTCGTGCAGCTTTTAGATCGAATCGAGCCTTTGCTCGAGCAAGTGCATTTGCTTTATGGGCAGTACTTCGGCGGAGTCGAGAGACTTCCTCCCATCGAGAGGCGAAAGCATCTCGATCAAACCATGCACTCGCTCTCGCTCATGCCCAAGCCAACTCCAGCCCTTCAATTTCGCTTTAATACCGTGCAGAGCCGCTTTCGCTCGTACACCGAGCAATGGGATCGGCGATTGCGCGAGCTGGAATCTGGAAAGGGCGGGCGAAAGCCCTGAAGCGGTTTTTCGGCCCTAGGCATCTTGTAAGTTAAGATCGTTGTGCCAGCTGAATGAGTCCTTGTTCATCAAGGACGGCAACACCTAGGCTTTGAGCTTTTTCAAGCTTGCTTCCTGCTTCGGCACCCGCCACCAAATAGTGCGTTTTTTTCGAAACGGATGTGGAGACTTTTCCCCCGTGCTCTTCAATCAGGCGGGTGGCGTCTGCTCGCGAGAGCGTCGGAAGTGTTCCGGTGAGAACGAAAGTCATGCCGCTTAAGGTCGCTGAGGTGGTAGCGATCTTGGGCGCCTGGGGGCGCACCTCGCGCAAAAGATCTTCGATCTCGTGGCGATATTCTGAATGCGAAAAATGTTCACGAATGCTTCGAGCAACCTCAGGGCCGATCTCTTCGACTTGCAGGAGTTCAGATTGTGGGGCGTTTGATAGCTTCTCGATCGAGCCGAAGTGCTTGGCCAGTATTTTCGAGGTGCTTTCACCCACGTGCCGAATGCCCAGCCCGAAAATCAATCGGTAAAGGGCGGGCTCTCTCGCAAATTCAATCGCTGCCAGCAGCTTTTGGCTCGATTTTTCGCCAAAGCCTTCGAGCTGAAGCAGGTCTTTGAGCTTCAGGCGAAAAAGGTCGGCAGGGTGTTTGACGAGTCCTTGATCCACCAGCTGTTCGACGATTTTCTCGCCTAATCCCTCGATATCGATGGCGTCCTTCATCACCAAGTGACGAAGTCTTTCTTTAAGCTGAGCGAGGCAGTTTCTCGACACGCATCGGGCAACGGCTTCGCCAGCTCGGCGTTCGACCCGGCTTTCACACACTGGACAGTGCTCCGGAAGAACGAACTTCCTCTCTTTTCCTGTACGCGCTTCGGTGATGACCTGAACGACTTCAGGAATCACGTCTCCCGCTCGTTGAATCAGCACTCGGTCTCCGATGCGAATATCTTTGCGATCGATTTCATCTTGGTTGTGCAACGTCGCGCGCCGAATTGTCGCGCCTCCTAGTTGCACAGGGGTTACGATCGCCACTGGCGTCAGGGCACCCGTGCGGCCCACTTGCACGATGATGTCTTCGATTACCGTGGTCTCTTGCCGGGGCGGATATTTGAAGGCCACCATACCCCGAGGGCTTCGGGCGACCGTTCCCGCACGATCAAGATGATCGACGCGGTTCAGTTTGACGACGATTCCATCAATTTCATAAGGAAGCGAGTCTCGCTCGTTCTGAACTTCGCGGTAGAATCGAAGGACCCCCTCAACCCCTCGACAGACGCGCCGACGCTTGCCCACACGAAATCCCCATGACTCAAGCGTGCTTTCAAGTTCACTCATGCGCTCGAATCGAATGCCGTCGACGGCTCCTAGCCCGTAAAAAAATCCAGTCAAAGGACGAGCTGCTGCGATTGTCGGATCAAGTTGGCGAACAGAGCCTGCTGCCGCATTTCTGGGGTTGGCGAAAAGCTTTTGGCCTTTAGTAGATTGTTCCTGATTCAATTGAAGAAAGGCTTCGATGGGCAATAAGATTTCACCGCGAATCTCAATTCGTCGTGGGGGGCTCGGGGTGTTCAGCCGCAACGGAATCGATCGGATGGTGCGGATATTCTGGGTGACGTCCTCTCCTGTTTCGCCGTCTCCGCGAGTCGCTGCCGAGAGGAGCTGGCCGTTCTCATAAACGAGGTTGATCGAGAGGCCGTCGAACTTCAGCTCGCAAAAATACTCGAGTGATTCGTCTTCAGGGGTGTCGAGAAAGCGATGCACCCGCTCGTCAAAAGCTCGAAACTCGTCTTCTGAGAGGGTATTTGCCAGCGAAAGCATCGGAAGCCCGTGGGTAAGCTTGGCGAATTCATCGAGAGGTCTTCCTCCCACTCTTTGAGTGGGCGAGTGTGCGAGGCAGAATTGGGGGTAGGCTTGCTCGAGCTCTTGCAGCTGCCTGAAAAGTCGATCGTAGGCGGCATCAGAAATTTCGGGCCGATCGAGCACATAATAGCAGTGATCGTGGTGCGCGATTTGACGAGTTAATTCCTCAATTTGATCTTTTGGGCTCAAAGTCATTCTCGGTAACCTTTACCTTAGAAGGGCACCACCAAGGAGGGTAGAAACGTGATCATCCGGTGCGATAGCGAAGTGCCATCGTTAAAGTCGGCGCTCTGGGCCTGAAAGTCGATGCCCAGTCGAAGTAGCAGCCGAGGTTTAAGCGAGTAGAAGGTGCCTAAATAAAAAGTGACCAAGGTGCTTCCTTGCGCAGGAGAGCGAGTCGATCCCGTTTCGGTAACCGAGCGCAGTAAGCCGAAGTCGAGGTTCATTTGAAGGCCCCAGCCTTGGCGTAACGGAAGATCGCCTCCAACTCCAACATAGATTCCTGACCAGCGAATGGGATTCAGGCCCTCAGCGCTCAGCTTGGGAAAAGTGTAGCTTAAAGATTGGTAACCACCTTTGATCCAACCCTTGGCGGCAAAGAAATCACGACCGGGCAGGTAACTGTATCCAGCACCGAGCTTGTATTGAAAAAGTGACCCCGAGCCCAGATCGCTGGAAGTGCCACTGCCCACTATTCCTTGAGAGTACGGCAGATAAGCGTAGCTCATGCCCATTTCGGTCAGCCATTCGCGATTGAGCCAGATGACGGCATCAGAGCGAGCGCCCAGGGCAAGGCCGCCGCCTTCGCTTCCGGGGGTGCCAGTTGCTGCGCTAAGCTGGCGATCAAAAGTACCCACTAGCGGAGCGGCCGAAATCCAGCCGATGCGTGGGGGGTCGGTACGATCCAGCATGGGGCCCTGATCCCGCTCAGAATCTTTTTGAACCAGGGAGGATGATTCGAGGTGCAGGACCTGGGTGATTTTCTGACCCCGAGCGATCGGACGCGACGAATCTTCTTCTTTGATTCGTCCGAAGGCCATTCCCTGGTCGACGCTTTGTATTTCAACAGTGCCCGTACGGCTGATTTTCCATTCGGCCAAGACCTTCAGCAGTGGATGCCTTTTGACGTCGTCAATCGTGCCTACCTTCACGGTATCGCCCGGTCGCAAAATCAACGCTTTTGCCGCATTCAGGGTAACGGTATCGCCGTCGCGTCCCGTGATTTGCGCTTGAAACGGAACCTGAGCGATCGCGCGCTCCATTCCTGCCTGGAGCTGGGCTCGGATGGTTTCGGCGCCAAGCGCAGAGCCGTTTCTTGGCTCTTCAAGAAAGAAGACATCGCTTCCGAGCGCATGCATTTTAGGCGAGTGAAGCCAGTCGATCGTGAAGCGGTATCGAGCCCCCTCTTTAAAGACTTTTGCGCGAACCAGGGTTTCGCTGCGTGAAGCGCGCGCGACCTTTTCGAGCACTTGTTGATCTTCAATGAGCTGAGAGTAGGGAAGCTTCGTCTTATCGAGAAGCGCTTGGGCGGCCGCGAGATCGTGCAAGACGAATCGAGGATTTTCTTTGAAGTACTCGCTTAAGGCCCGCGCCACGTAGTCAGAAAATAAGCCATCGACATTGTCTGTCGACTTCAAGACGCCCACGCTTTGCAGGGCGTATCGACGATCGAGTTCGGGAGAGGCTTGAGCCGTAAGCGGGTGCAGGGCCGCCGAGGCCAGCGAGATTCCGACACCGATGCTGAGAACCGATTTAAGAGCTGCCATTGGGGCTTTCGCGATCGTCTTCATAAAAAGCCACCAGAGTCTTGAGTTCGGCAATTTCTTGGCGGGCTTTTTGGAGTTGCAGGCGAAGCTCGGCAATCTCGGCTTGGGCTTCTCGCGAGTGAGTCGGAGCAGGTCGTTCGTGAACGGCAGCCGGCCTAACGCTCAGGGCGGTGCTGGGATAGATGTGGCTGGTTGTCGCGTTCCTGATTAAATAGCGCCCGTTTTCGACGCGAAAATCGACTTTTCCGGCCTTGATATGCCGCCTGAGCGTCGAAAGACTGACGCCATTCAGCGTGGCGTATTCCATCAGCGATAACCAGTGTGCGGCCAGTTCCATGGACCCTAGTGTATTTCCATGGGCTGAATATTCAAGTACCCTGTCAAGGATGGGATCTCGTCGGGACGGGGCAGCGGGCAGGAATCGCATTCAGATCGGACCCAAGCGCAAGATCGCTTTTGTTTGCAGCGGTGGCGCTACCAAGGCTGGAGCCTTCCACATTGGAGTGGCTTTGGCGCTTCAGGAGCAGGGGTTTCGGTTCGTGGGGGGCTTGCAGCCACGTGAAGGCGGGGCTGGGGGTCTGCATCGGCCTATGGAGATCGGCACTTATGTCGGATCGAGCGCCGGCTCGATCATTTGCTCCTATTTGGCCTCGGGGTATTCGCTCGACAATATCTTTAATTCGTTTACTGGCCGGGTGCCCACCGACGCGACCGACTGGTCGCCTAAGGTACTTCCCCAACTCACTTATCCCACGATGTTCAGGCTGCGGCCTGGGCTGGCGCGAGAGCAGTTCTCTCAGCTCATGCAGATGGGGAGGCTTTTTAATCAGCTCTTACAGGGAAACTGGGACTCGCTGCTGCAGATGAATTGGCTCAAGGTTCAGGGAATTTTTTCGACTTCGGGACTTGAAGAGTTCTTGAGAGACGAAGTGCTTCCGAGCAACCGCTTTCATGACTATTTAGCCGACCTTTTTATCGTGGCGACTCAGCTCAATCACTCGAGGAAAGTGGTTTTCGGAAAGTATAGCTATCAGCCTCCGCCCCATGATCTGACCTGTCAGTACGACAATGATGCCTCTGTGGCGCAGGCGTGTGCCGCAAGCGCTTCGCTGCCCTTTGTTTATGCGCCCTATCCCATCGAGAACAAGAACGGAAAGGTCATTCACTACATCGACGGAGAAATTCGAGATACACTCTCAACCCACGTCGCAATCGACGCCGGCTGCGATTTGATTTTCGCCTCGCATACGCATCAGCCTTATCACTTTAACAAAGAGATCGG
>JBDLQW010000168.1:0-11099 GCA_039800365.1 Pseudomonadota bacterium | reverse complement strand
AGCCTTTGAGGTGTTGAAAGCCATCGTCAACTCGATCGAGGAGAGCTTCAAAGGCTCTTTTTTCTGCTGATTGCGTGCGCGCCAATCCCACTTTCCTTCCCAACACTGAGCCAAGCTTCGAAGGCCCGCCTGACGTAACTTCTCGACGGCCACAATGCCATCAATCGCACCGACTTTCAGGGCATCGGTAGCAGAGTTCGGGTTTCCGCCACAGATCCATTCAATGGCCAGATCAGCGCTGCAAAGACGCGACAAACGAACAGTGCCGCCCCACCCTGGAAAAATCCCCAGCTTGGTCTCAGGCAAGCCCACCTTAGCTTCGGGAGTGGCAAGCCGATAATGAGCCGCAAGCGCCAATTCAAAGCCCCCACCTAAAGCAAAGCCTCGAATCAAGCAGATCACCGGAATCTTCGCATCGTCGATTCTCGAGAAGAGCTCTTGAGTGCTCCAAAGCCAGCGTTCCAGATCGGCATCCGATTTCTTGAAATGATCCAAAAACTCGGTGACGTCAGCGCCAACGAAAAACGCGTCTTTGGCTGTTGTCAGCAGAACTCCCCGCGCTTGGGGATCTTTTTCAATCATGGCCCAGGCGCTCGCCAGCTCTGCCAACATCAACGAGTTCAGACGATTGGCGCTTTCGCCTTGGAGATCGAACTCGATTTCTCGAACGCCGTCTCCTCCGTCTTTTAATCTCAGCCCTTTGCCTTCGAACAAGATGCGATCGGTTGTCGTCATGATCTTCCCAGGGTGAACGATACCGTGCGCACGGTCAATTCATCCGTGACCCAAAACTTTTCGACTTCACCCCAGCGTCAGGATTTCGACAGGATTAGTGACAAGTCATTGCCTTCCTCGGCCAAGCTGGCCGATACTCAATCTCTCGAATGCAAAAACTCGCGTTTCTTCCCACTCTCCCTTCGCTACTAGCGGCGCCCGAAACGCCGCTGATTCATCGCGACTTGAGCTGGCTGCAGTTCAACGACCGAGTTTTAGGAGAATCACGAGCCCCTGGAAATCCCTTGCTCGAACGCGTGAAGTTTCTAGCCATTTCAGCTTCGAATCTGGATGAGTTTTTTATTATCCGTCTCTCTTCGCTTTCTCGCTCGATCGCCCGAGCAAAAGCCGCCGAGGCCCGTTCAGAGTCGCCGACCACCTACCAACACTTGAGTCGAACGGCTGAATCCATTTTTGAAATCATCGCCAAATTCGGGGCAAAGCAGCTCGAAGCGCTCGATCTCCTCACGAGCGAGCTCGAGCACCTTCAGATTCATCTGATCCGGCAGGCTCGCCCCGGAACCTCGCCCTTCGAACGGGGCAAAGCCCTCTTTCACGAGCTGATCTTACCGCAACTCTCAGCTCCAGAAGCTTTCTCAGTTAATGAGATCTCTCACCTCGAGAACCTGCAACTGGCCGTGATCTTTCCGAAAGGTGCGTTGTTTCGAATTCCGAAATCTCTGCCTTCCGTATTGCATCACGATAACCATTTTTTCTTTCTCGATGACTTGCTCTTAAGCCATCTTGGACCAGCCTTCGGAATCGATGGCGCTCCCGCAGTAGTTCGAGTTTCCCGCGACAGCGATTTCACAGTCGATCTAGAAGAAGAAGATACCGAATCGATTCCCGATGTCGTGAGGTCTAGCCTCAAGCGCCGTGAGCGGGGTCGAATCGTTCGCCTCCAGTACTTAGGCTCCATCTCGCAGCAGCTTCTTCATAAGTGCATTTCACAGCTGCGCCTCACTCCAGCCCAAGTTTTTCCGGCTCCTGGCTCGCTGCTATTGAACGGGCTCTGGACTCTTTTTCAGCAGGCTCCCGCCGAGAATGTCGAAAAAAATCAACTCAAGCATCCTCCGCTAAAAACTCTCATTCCAAAACCGCTACAGATACGCGATCGCATTTTTGAAGAGCTCGACCGTCAAGATTTTCTGCTTCATCACCCCTATGATAGCTTCGATGCTTTCGTCGAATGGATCGAAGCCGCCTGCGATGACCCCAAGACCACAATGATCGAGCAGACGGTTTACCGCATGGACGCGGTCTCACCCGTGATCACCGCTTTGAAACGAGCCGCGTCGGGCGGAAAAACCGTACGGGTTTTCATCGAACTTCGCGCTCGGTTCGACGAGCTCAACAATCTAAGGCTTGCCGACGAGCTCCGAAAGGCCGGGGTCGAAGTCTATTTTGGATTTGGAAAGCTCAAGCTGCACGCCAAGATCGCCTTGATCACCCGCACCGAGCCCACGGGAACTCGCTACTACACGCATCTTTCTACCGGAAACTACAACTCGGCCACGGCAAGGCAGTACACCGATCTGGCGATCCTAACAGCCAACCAAGAGATCGGCCAAGATGCTCGCCACTTCTTCCACTCGGTCATGAAGGGTGAAGTTCCGGTTCACTTCAAGCAACTCTTATCGGCTCCCACGCGGTTGCACCGCCGACTCATT
Organism: Pseudomonadota bacterium; assembly: GCA_039800365.1. Classification (GTDB taxonomy): domain Bacteria; phylum Bdellovibrionota; class UBA1018; order UBA1018; family UBA1018; genus CAIOHW01. Next base: position 8,655 of record JBDLQW010000168.1, on the reverse strand, counting down.
GCCCATATTCAGAGCGAAACACGGGCAGCACTTTCGGGAAAGCCGGCTCGCATCGTGGCCAAAGTCAATGCGCTGGTAGACGAGCAAGTCATTGAGCAACTCTATCGAGCCTCCCAGGCCGGCGTGAAAGTCGATCTCATTGTTCGAGGTGCCTGCTCTTTGGTGCCTGGAGTTCCAAGTCTGAGCGAGAACATTCGAGTGATCAGCGTTGTTGATCGATTTCTCGAGCACTCGCGAATCTACTACTTCGAGAACGGTCAAGCGCTCTACCTCTCGAGTGCTGATTGGATGCCCCGAAACTTCTTCTCGAGACTCGAGATCGCGTTTCCTGTGCTGCACCCGCTGCTTCGAAAATACCTCATCGAGTTCGTAATCCCCACTTATCTGAACGATAATGTGAAGGCCCGCGAGCTGACCCCGCAGGGCACCTGGAAAAAGCGCCCCACGAAAAGTGGAAAGGCGGCGATTCGCTCGCAGTTTGTTTTCGAAGAGGCGGCCGAAAAGCTCTACCAGGGCACGCCGCTGGAGTGACCTCTCCGGCCCGCGCCCAGGCAGAAGCCATCTTAGCGAGGCACCCGCCTGAGAACCTCGAGCGAGCGCCCCATCGTGCGCTCAAAAAGCCCTTTTTTCTGCTCTACTCGAAGCACTTCTAAATCTGAGGATTTGCGAGGGTCTAAGAAAAGTCGAATCACACCCCGGCGACACTGCACTGACCGAAGCGCAGGCGTGGCCTTATGACTTCGATCGAGGGCATCTGCGATTCGAAGTAACGCCAAGAGCTTCAGAAAAGCATCGACGCGCTCCTTGTTCTTGAACAGAGCACGCTCCTCTGATTTTTGATGTGCGTATTCCTTCGCTTCAAAGAGGGGAAAAACCTGAGACTTCGATTTTACCTTACGCCCTCTGCGTTTTCCCAAGTCAGGCTCGCCACCTGCGTGCCAAAGACAGAGCTGTGCCAAAAAATCCATTTCCCAAGGCTCAATTCCGGCGATTTCGAGATTTTTCACCACATAATGCGAGTGCTTACCATGATGGGCGGGGTTCACGACCTCGCCGATATCATGAAGGATGGCTGCGGCTTCCAGAAACGGCCTCCACTCGCTACTCAGGCGATGAATCGACTTCAGACGATCAAAAAGCTGAAGCGCCATCGTACGAACCGACTGAAGATGTCCCTCATGAACCCCGCAGCGTAGCGCCTTAGCATGAAGTTCATCGAGATGAAGCCCTAGGTGCGACGATCGATGCGAGACACTAATCTCTCGCTCTTCGTCTAAGATGCCATCGCGCAGAGCGTACGGAGTGAAACGAAAACGCTTCGCTCGCAAGACCCGTAAGCACTCATCAAAAAGAACGGTTCCCGCCAAAATCATATCGACACGCTTGGCCTCAACTCCGGGCATAGCCAAAAGCTGAAGCGTGGTCTTTTCGCGCATTTGCTCTGACAACCGATGAATTCCCTTGGCCAGCGGACGCTTGGTCGATCCTGCTTTTCGCATCATGCGATAAAGCGACTTGATCGTTCCACTCGATCCAAGAACCTCATCGACTCGGGGCCATTTCTCCTGGCGAGCCTTAGCCGAAAGCAAAGCCCTGAGATAGCGCCGCAGCTCTTCAACTGGGTCGGGCTGCCCGTGAGGCACAGGCGGACTGGACTTAAGAAAGACTTGCTGAAGCCGAGCGGTACCCACTGGAAAGCTCTCTGAGAAAAGGATCTTCCTGCCCTGGCAAATCGAGATCTCGGTACTGCCGCCTCCGATATCCACCAAGGCAAATTTTCCCCGAGGAAGGCGCTCGTAAGCAAGAACCCCTCGAGCGATCAGCCGAGCTTCCTCAGCCCCAGAAATCACGCGCACGTCGATTCCGCTCTTCTCGCGAATCTCGTCTAAAAGTACGGCTCCGTCGAGCGCCTCTCGTAACGCGCTCGTACCAAACGCCTGAACTCGCTGCACCGAGAGTTCTTCGCACGTCTTGGCAAAGCTCATGAATGCCTGAACGGTTCGTCGACGAGCTTCGAGGCTGAGCTTTCCTTTAAGAAAAACCCCCTGCCCCAAGCGAACCATCAGCTTTTCGCGATGAAGGAGCTTCGATTTTCCAAGAGTGTTCACCTGATGCACATCAAAGCGTACCGAATTCGTACCGAGGTCGATGATCCCGAATCGCATGCAAGCTCAGTATCCCATAAAAGACTGGATTCCTTACAGAACAATTACAATTCCACAGACCGATCCCGTGTAGAATCCAAGGCCAATGCTAAAAAAAACGTGCGCTTTCCTGGCTAACACTCTCCCGTTTTTATCGGCCTATTTAGCTTTTGCGTGGCTGATTCAAGCCACCATCGGCGCCGAAGGCCTCTTCCCTCAAGCATTCCAAGACCAACCCGCCCTGAAGATCGCTCTTTATGTTTTCTTCATGACCCACATCACGATTACGGCAATGAGCTTGTGCTTTCATCGGGCTCACACGCACCAAGGAGTGAAGTTTCACTCCATCATCGACAGCGCCATGCAGATTTGGCTTTGGGCCACCACCAGCATGTCGAAGCTCGATTGGGTCTCGGTGCATGTTTACCATCATGCCACATCCGACACACCTGATGATCCCCATAGCCCCGTTCAAAAAGGCCTGGCCCGGGTGTTTTTTCTCGGGGTTCTCGACTATTCACGTGCGAAGTCCCACCCAGAGGTCCTCAAGATTCGCCGCAAGCTTCCGACCAATCGTCTCGAACGCACTATTGCCGACCATCTTTTTGTCGCACCGATCGTTTTAGGCGCCCTGCTCATGATCTTGTTCGGTCCGACTTGGGGGCTGATCTTGATGACTTCAACCTTCCTGATCTCGCCGATTTTCGCCGTGGGCGGAGTGAACGCCCTGGCTCATTGGTTTGGGTATCGCAACTATCCCTCGAAGGACAATTCACGAAACCTCGGCTTTTTAGTGATTTTGAACTGGATGATTTGCGGCGAGCTCGATCACAACAATCACCACTCGCACCCGACTTCGTGTTCGTTTCGCCATCGCCCCTGGGAATTCGACATCGGATACGTTTACATCGTGATCCTGAAATCATTGGGGCTAGCGCAAATCCGGCAAGTCCATCGAATGAAACTCAAACCGGCTGCACCTTCGTACACGCCTCCCAGACCCCTGCATACTCGCTAACAAAGCGCTTCAGGGCTTCTTGAGCGAAGTCATCCGGATCAACACCCAGCTCAGCCAGACCGATCGCAGGCACTGGAGCGCCTTCGGGGTCGACATTGATTCCGAGGTGCAAAAGCTGAGAGACGGCAGATGAAGTCACGATGGATACTGACAGCTTTCGATCCTTGACGAAAAGGTCGTCTCCCTGTCGCAAGACCACCGGAACCCCCTTCTCACGAAGAAGATCGGCGAGTATCGAAACGAAAAGTCGCTGAGTCCACACGGTCTCGCGAAGCGTCGGCTCGAAGAATTCACCCAAAAAATGCACCATTTCTCGCGCCTGAATCGAATCATGGGCCAAACGATCTTCCCAGTCGACGAGAGAGTCGGTTTTTACGGAACAAGCCCCTCGAAATGCGATCACGGCAGACCCTGGAATGCCGAACTGAGATAAAATGAAGTGGGGACGAAGCTCGGGCCCGTAATAAGGCAATCGCTCAGCAATATAACGCGTCTTGAAAACCATCTGGTACCTCGCTCACTTCAAGTATCAAGCGCTCTCAAGAGGCGTTGGCAACTCTCGCATGAGCCACAAGGCTTTTGCCCTGAGAAATAGCAACTCCACAGGTTCTCCCATGGAAAACTCAGGGAAAGCCCCCGAAGCGCCTGAACGATTTCGCGCTTATCCCAATCGACGGTAAGACTCGAGACCTGCACCTTACCCCGAGTTGAAAACACCAGCGATGCATTAAGCGCGTCCATATAGGCTCGCGTATTATCTGGAAACGTGGCGCCCTCTTCTCGATTGAATCCCACCAGAACGGTCTGCGCTGCTAATGCCTCGGCCCAGGCGCAAGCCAAATGAATCAAAACACTATTTCGATTCGGAACCCAGACAGCGTCAGCAGTCCGTGAGGCCACGCTCAGCGTATCGAGAACTCCACGCTCAAGCCGCGGAACTTCCAGAGTCGGATCGGTCAGGGCGCTGCCCCCGAGCGACCCCAAGAATGGCAGCTCGAGTTCCTTCCATTGTGCCCCGTAGAACCGAGCCAAGGCCTGAGCCGCACTCCGCTCCGAACTCCAGGCACGCTGACCATAATGGATCGTCAGGGCGAAAAGCTGATCTCCCCGCGCATGTGCCAGAGCGAGGTTAGCCGAAGAGTCTAACCCCCCCGACAATAAAACGACGGTCTTCTTACGAGTCGACTCCATGATCCCTCAGGCAGTGGGCCGCCGAGCCGCTGCCTTCCCCTCCTCGAAATACGAGGCTGAGCAACGAGGATTTTCCCAAATCGTGACTTTTTCGATCCACGTCTCGCCGTCATCAATCAACACCGAAAGGCGCTCATAGGCGAGTTTCGCGATTTGCTCGGCCGAAGGATTAATCGAGCGAAAGTCCTCGAGCTGATTCAGATCTTGATGATCCCAGGGGGCGACCAGCTCCTTCGCGGCACCCTTGAGCTTTCTAAAATCCATGGCCATGCCGATCGAATCTAATTTGATCGACCGAGCAAAAACCTCCAAAACCCAGTTATGACCATGGGGGCGCGCGCAGTCTCCGGGATATCCCTCGAGATGATGTGCGGCCGGAAAATCCACCTGTACGCGTAGTTCAAACACGGGCGCACATTGCCGGAAATTGACTCTGCGCGCAAGAGGCTTTGATTAAAACGCTTTCTCTTGTGGAGACTCGAAGTGCTCCGTCAGGTCGAGAACCATCGTGTAGGCGTCTTCCCCATCGGAGTAAAAGCCCTTGCGAACCTGAGAAATGGTAAATTTCATCGACTGGTAGAGCTGAATCGCCGCTTGGTTCGACTTGCGTACCTCGAGAATCACTCGCTGGGTTTCTTTTTTGAGTCCCAAGGATACCACCTTGCGAATCAACTCACGCGCGATTCCAAGCCCACGGTAGGGCAAGTCCACCGCCAAATTGAGAATCTGGGTCTCGTCGTAGAGAATCCAAAACACCGAGTACCCGGTGATGACCGAATCAGTCTCATCATCGGTCATCACCAGGGTAGTCGAGTAAGCTTTGTCGAGCTCCGCCCGAAAGTGGGCTTCATCCCAGGGTGCTACGTGCACTCGCTTTTCGATCTCAATGATGGCGCCAAGGTCTTCGGCAACCGCTTTTCTCACGCTATAAGACGATGCAGGATTCGACATCACTTGAGGAATTACGGGAGCCATCCCTGACAGTCAAACGAAGATGTCGAAACCCCCGGACGGGTATCTGCCCACTCCTGAACCCAGCGCTTCTCAGTCTGGCGAGTGACTCCTCCCTCCAAAGCCAAAGTCGGATCTTCGAGATGAGCCCTCCATTCCACATGGCCCTGCAGGGTGCGCTGATAAGGGCGAACCTGAAGGCCAACGAAAATACCCAGCATCAAATGCTCCACATTCCGATCGTTCCACGAACAAATTGGCGCTCCAGGGGCGGCAACCAACCGATACTGCACCACCAGCTCGCCTCCCGCGGGCCAAGCCAGGGTCTGAGGCAGAGCCAACCAAGACGACCACTGCCCCATAGAAAAGTACCGAGCTTGCAGCGCCAGACTCGAGGTTTCCGAGAGACGAAACCCGTCGGACTTATTCAGCGTGCGTTCATTGCGGCTTCTCACGTACGAGAACCACCGCGCTTCGATCCAGTTCGACAGGAGAAGCTGGGGCTTGGCATCTAACGTGATCTTCAAGGGTCTTAATCCGTGGTTCTTCCAAGTCTCCTCCCGAAGCAGCCACTCTGACGACAGGGGAAACGTCTTCGATTCGCTGGGTTCCGGAACAGGCAGCCCCGACATCACCCGAAGCGAGAGCTGAAACGACTTCGCCGCTCCCGAGCTTTCGAAGCGCACCGAAATATGGCAGCTCGACGCCGGATCCCGTTTTTCTCCTCGAGACCCAAAGGCATCTGAAAGTGGAATGACGCCGGACTCAGATTCAGGATCCCACTCAACCCGACGAGCCGGCAGCGACTCTTCTGATGACTCATCCGCCCGAATACAGCGTGCTGACCAATCGGCGAACCGAAGGTTTCGAATCTGAACCACCAGCATTCCATCTTCGGGCTCTGGCCAGAGGATCGGATCTAAGACAACGGCGCTCTGAGCATCCACGACCACACGGGGTGAAACGCTGGCCCCCAGGCTCCAGGCCGAGCCCGGATGTGAGTCGGTTCGTGGTTTCGCTTCGCGGATCACCCATTGGTATCCTACGGCTTGAAAACCGGGCTGGTTGGGCGCTCGCGCCTGATCCAAAACACTCTCGGCCCCAGGAACAGCCCCTCCCGAACGCTCTTTCTTGACCGGTCGAGACTGCAACCCACAGCCGATTTCCGTAAAAATCCCAATAACCATCACTGCCATCCCAATGCGTTTTCTCCACATGATTTCACCTCTCTTGCTTTTTCAGCTCTGTGTTTGCGAGCTCTTGAGCAAAGGGTGTGCCGCGTAAAAAACTGTGTTAGCGTAGAGGGCATCATGAGCGCTTCTCAAACGACTTCTTCACCGTCTTCAGCAATCCCTCACGATCTTCAAGAGCCCGAGATCCACTCGGAGCTCGAGACCCTTCGCCATTCAGCTGCCCACTTGATGGCTCACGCGATTCAAAAAATTTGGCCCCAAGCCAAGTTCGGAATTGGCCCCACAATCGAAGACGGATTCTATTACGACGTCGACCTCGACGTGAAACTCACTCCTGAAGACCTGCCTCGAATCGAAAAAGAAATGGGCAGGATCATCGCTGAGAACCAGGCTTTCGTGCGCCGTGAGCACTCCATCGAGGAAGCTCTCGCGTATTTCAAAAAATGCAACCAGCCCTTCAAAGTCGAGATCATCGAAACGCTTCGTGATCGCACGGGCGCAGCCCAAGTATCGACTTATTCCGAAGGAGATTTTACCGACCTCTGCCGAGGTCCCCACATTCAGAATGCGGGGGCCGTTAAGGCGTTCAAACTTCTTTCAATTGCCGGAGCCTACTGGCGAGGAAACGAGAAAAACCCTCAGCTTCAACGCATCTACGGCACCGCTTTTAAAACTCAAAAAGAACTCGACGAGCACCTTGCCTTAATCGAGGAAGCGAAAAAGCGCGATCACCGTAAGCTTGGCAAAGAGCTCGAGCTCTTTACGTTTCTTCCAGAATCACCTGCCGCTCCCTTTTTCTACCCCAAGGGCGCCATCGTCTATCATCGTTTGATCCAGTACATTCGAGATCTTTACGGACCCTACGAGTACTCTGAAATCATCACTCCTCAGATCATGGACGTCTCGCTCTGGAAGACTTCAGGTCACTACGACAACTACGTCGAGAACATGTACTTCACGAAGATCGAAGAGCGCGAGTTTGGCGTGAAGCCAATGAATTGCCCAAGCCACGCACTTCTTTTCGGAACCCTGAAGCACTCGTACCGCGACCTCCCCTTGCGCTACGCCGACTTCGGGCGCCTTCATCGCTTCGAGAAATCTGGGGTCACCCACGGGCTCACTCGGGTGCGCTCCTTCTGCCAAGATGATGCCCATATTTTCTGCATGCCCGAGCAGATCGAAGAGGAAATCAAAAAAGTCACCGAAATGATTTTCGGCACGTTTGATCTTTTTGGTTTTACCGACATGCAGATCTTTCTTTCAACGCGCCCCGAGAAACGCGTGGGATCAGACCAGCTTTGGGATGAAGCCGAAACGGCTCTAAAGCGCACGCTCGATCACTTGGGTCGCCCCTATCAAATCAATCCGGGCGATGGCGCGTTTTACGGGCCGAAAATCGACTTCATCGTTCGAGATGCGCTGAAGCGCCCGTGGCAGCTTTCGACCATTCAACTCGACTTCAACCTTCCTGAGCGCTTTGACCTCTCGTATACCGCTGCTGATAACTCCTCGAAGCGCCCCGTGATGGTTCATCGCGCCGTACTCGGGTCACTCGAGCGCTTTATCGGAGTTCTTACCGAGCATGTGGGCGGCGCCTTCCCGTTTTGGCTGGCACCTGTTCAAGCGCGCCTGGTTCCCATTAAAGATAGCCACAACGACTACGCACGAGAATTCGCCAAGCGACTAAAAGGGCTGGGCTACCGTGTCGACGTCGATGATCGCAACGAATCTATGGGACTCAAAACTCGCGAAGCCCAAGTTGCGAAGATTCCCTTTGCCTTAGCCGCTGGCGACCGCGAGATTCAGGCGGGGTCTTTTGCGGTTCGGGCCTATGGCAGTCGTGAGCAAAAAGTGATGACTCAAGATGAAATCTTGGCCCTTTTCTCTGAGCTCAATGACCTTCCGAAAAAGGTAGCCCCTCATTGATCAAGATCGAGGATCAACGAAATTGACCAAAGTGGACCCCAGAGTACCAGCGATGGGCAGCATCGAACGAGACCTCTGCATTTCGGCCCGGGCACTTCTCTTCGATTTAGATGGCACGCTGATCGACTCGATGCCGGCTCATAATCAGGCCTGGAAAAACACGCTTTTCGGGCACGGCCATACGATTACCGACGAGATCCTTCGTGAGTACGCCGGCGTTCCCAACGAGCGG
>JBDLQW010000167.1:0-13312 GCA_039800365.1 Pseudomonadota bacterium | reverse complement strand
ATAAGATTTCGAGAAAAAGCGAGAATCCCTCGATTACTCGCGACGTCAGTGGTGAGGGCGTGCAACAAGCGCTCCTGAAGATCATCGAGGGCACGATGGCGAATGTGCCGCCCAAAGGGGGGCGCAAGCACCCTCAGCAGGAGTTCGTGCAAGTCGATACTTCGAACATCCTCTTCATCTGTGGCGGCGCTTTCGTCGGGTTAGACAAGATCATCTCGATGCGTCGCGGAAAGCGCAGTATGGGGCTTGCTGCGAGCATCACATCGAAAAGTGAAGAGTCGACTTCGAGAATGTTGGAGCAGGTCGAGCCTGAAGACTTGGTGAAGTTTGGTCTGATTCCAGAGTTCATTGGTCGCTTGCCGGTCATTGCAACTCTTGAGGAGTTAGATGAAAAGGCTCTCGTCGATATTCTGACTCGACCCAAGAACGCGCTTACGAAGCAGTACATCAAGCTTTTTGAGTATGATGGCGTTCAGCTTGAGTTCGAAAACGACGCTATTCACGCGATCGCTCGGGAAGCGATCAAGCGCAACACTGGCGCTCGAGGGCTTCGGGCGATCTTAGAGCAATCGATGCTCGAGGTGATGTACGATCTTCCCGCAATGGCGGACGTCAAGAAGTGCGTCATCACGGCAGCTTCCATCAGTCGTTCTGAGAGGCCCCGAATGCTCCTGGCGGATGGAAGCCCGGTAAATGGGGCAGGGCGCGTGATGGAAAAGGCCGAAATCGCCTGATTTCCTGACACAGGTCAACGAGCTTTGTGGAGAACGGGCCGCGTCTAGCGGCCCGTTTTTCATTTCGTGCGCTCGGCTAATTTTTCCGATGGCACCCCTTCTGAAGAATGTGCTGTAGTAATCTTAAGGAGTCTCTCTCGCATGGCCACCCAATCCAAGGACCGGAAGAATTCCCAGAACCCTTCAACATCAACCAAAGCGGGCAATTCCGCTGGTAACGCTTCGTCAGGTGCTAAAACGGTTACAGTTCCATTATTACCATTAAGGGACGTGATCATTTTCCCTCACATGGTCGTTCCGTTATTCGTAGGGCGTGAGAAGTCGATCAATGCCCTCGAAGAGTGCGTCAATAAGAAAATGGATCTTTTCTTGGTGGCGCAACGAGAGGCCACGACCGTTACGCCCGGCGAGAAAGACGTCTTTCAGGTAGGAACTTTAGGTACGATCCTTCAGATATTACGTCTTCCCGATAACACCGTTAAGGTGCTGATCGAAGGAAGGAAGCGGGCTCGACTCATTCAGTTTCAGGAGTCTGAGCGCATGATCGAGGCGCAGGTCGAAGAGTTGATCGAGGATTCATCTGGATCCGTCGAAAGCGAAGCTCTGGTGCGCTCACTGAAAGCGACTTTTGAGAATTACGTCAAGCTCAACAAGCGGATTCCTCCAGAGATGCTCATGAGCGTCAACACGATCGATGAGCCTTCGCGGTTGGCGGATCTTGTGGTCGCTCACTTGAATATGAAGCTCGAAGACAAGCAGGAAATCCTCGAGATTGCCGATCCGATGAAGCGTCTCGAGAAGCTTCTCGAGATGATGCAAGGTGAGATCGAGATTCTTCAGGTCGAGCGCCGAATCCGCTCGCGAGTAAAGAAGCAGATGGAGCGCTCCCAGAAGGAGTACTACCTCAACGAGCAGATGCAGGCGATCCAGAAGGAACTTGGCGAAAAAGATGAATTTAAAGCCGAGATCCAGGCGCTCGAAAAGCAGATTCGTTCAAAGCCGATGAGCAAGGAAGCTAAAGAGCGGGCGACAAAAGAGCTTAAAAAGCTCAAGATGATGTCGCCAATGTCGGCTGAAGCGACCGTGGTTCGTAATTACATCGATTGGTTGATCGCTCTGCCATGGGGCGAGAACACCCAAGATCGACATGATCTTACGATTGCAAGCCAGGTCTTAGAAGAGGATCATTTCGGACTTGAAGAAGTGAAAGAGCGTATCCTCGAGTACCTCGCGGTGCGCGTGCTGACTGATAACTCGAAGGGGCAGATTCTTTGTTTCTCAGGCCCTCCCGGGGTCGGAAAGACTTCGTTAGCGAAGTCGATTGCCAAGTCGCTGAATAAAAAGTTCGTGCGATGTTCTTTGGGTGGGGTTCGAGATGAAGCCGAAATTCGTGGTCATCGGCGTACTTATGTTGGAGCACTACCCGGCAAGGTGATTCAATCCTTGAAGAAGGCAGGATCATCGAATCCCGTTTTTCTTTTGGATGAAGTCGATAAAATGAGCATGGACTTCCGGGGAGATCCTTCTTCGGCGCTTTTGGAAGTTCTCGATCCCGAACAGAATCATAATTTTGGCGATCACTACCTCGAGGTAGATTACGACCTGTCCAAAGTGATGTTCGTGCTAACAGCTAACTCGCTTCATAATATTCCTCGCCCCCTGTTAGACCGCATGGAGGTGATTCATATTTCGGGATACACCGAAGTCGAGAAGTTCAATATCGTTCGTCGGTACCTGGTCACCAAGCAGGCCGAAGCGCACGGGCTAAAGGAAGGAGACTTAGTTCTTCCTGATGATACGGTTTACGCCCTCATCCGCAGTTATACCCGTGAGGCGGGGGTTCGTAACTTAGAACGAGTCGTCGCAACGGTTTGCCGTAAGGTTGCGAAGAAAATCGTTGAGCGGGCACGCGCTGCCGATGCGGCTTCTGCTTCGTCAGCAGGCACTTCCGAAGCCAAGAAGAGTAAGAAGACTGCTGTCATTTCAGCAGATCCGATCACGGTAAATGTGGCTGATCTCGAAGAAATGCTCGGTCCACCGAAGTACACGGTGCAAATGATCGAGGACCAGAACGAAGTGGGTCTCTGCAATGGCCTCGCTTACACCGACTCCGGTGGCGATATGCTTCAGATCGAAGTCACCGTTCTTCCTGGTAAAGGGGCGGTTAAAGTCACCGGTAAGCTGGGTGAGGTCATGCAGGAGTCTGCAGCAACGGCAATGACCTACGTCCGGTCTCGGGCCACAGAACTAGGTATCGACAAGGATTTCTACCAAAACGTCGATATCCATCTGCATGTTCCCGAGGGAGCAGTTCCCAAAGATGGGCCATCGGCAGGAATTACCATGGCTACTGCGATTACCAGCGCTTTGACCAAAATTCCGGTGAAGAGGGATGTGGCGATGACCGGAGAGATTACTTTGAGGGGCCGAGTTCTTCCGATCGGTGGCCTTAAAGAAAAGCTCTTGGCGGCAAAAATTGGCAATATCACCACGGTTCTGATTCCGAAGGCGAATGTTCCGGACATGAAGAAGGTTCCTGCCGAGATCACCAAAGGAATGAAGGTCATTCCCGTTGATCACGCCGATCAAGTGTTGCGATTGGCTTTGCAGCTTGAGAAACCCGAGGAGTTTCTCAGCAAGCCTCAGGTAGGAGCGCTTCCTCTTCCCGTGAAAACTGAGGATGTTCCGGCCTCGGGCCGCACATCCGGAGGCGTTCGTCACTAAGCAGTTCTCTCCTCAATAGAAGCGGGGGCATGGTCTTCGGGCCATGCCCCTTCTTTTTTTAAAACCACCACTTTGCCGTTAGCAGAGGGGCGACCGTGGTAAGAGTTGTCGATCCGGGTTTACACCAGGTCGAAGATAAATCGACGCCAACGCTGATCGGCTGTGAGTGAAATGAATAGTCATAGGCGGCCTTGATTCCAAAGGCCAGGGCGCTGTCTCCGCTCAAGTTCTGGGCGGTAAACTTTCCTGATCCCAGCGAGGCGCCGACGGTGAAGCCTGAGACCAATTCAACAGGTCGGTATAGCCCTTCGAATCCCCAAAAAAAGCTGTTGATATCATTGCTGTGATTGCCCGCTCTCAGAAAGGCGCCCATTCCCCAGTCGGCTCTAAAAAAATAGGACCCCGCCACGCCAAACGCAATTCCAGATCCGACGTTATCGCTAACAGAAGACCACCCCAATAGCGCCGAGACCGCTCGGGGAGAGGCGTGCGGCGCCGCCTGCAGAGAGGGGCTCACGACAAGTGCCAATGCCGCAGGCGCTAGTGCGATGAGGCTCGAAACTTTTTGGATTATTCGGTCGCGAATGCTCGATTTTAGCACGCCGGGGTCTCTTTTGGGGGGAGTCAGGGTCAGTTTCATCGATCAGGTCCTCGCAGGCATGAGAAAATGCAAATGCAGGTCCAATTGCTCTGGTATTGAGCTTGACCGAGGCCACACCCTCGATTATTGGTCGGGAACTCTGAAACTGGGGCTCCTCCTGCCGTGCTTTCAGTGTCAGAGTGGTCCTGTTGAATTCATTTTTGGAAAACTGCCTAAAATGAACTCAAAACAGTAAAAACAAAGTAAGTCGGGCGCCTAAGAAGCGCTCGCAGCTTTTTGCGGCCCAGATCAAGAGCGACTCTTTGTGAATGAAGAGGGATCAAGAGATGGAGTGGCAGGCGCAAAGAGAGTGTGAAAGGAAGCGAAATGCCTACGATTAACCAGCTCGTTCGACGTGGACGACTGAAAAAAGCCTGGAAAACCAGCTCTCCAGCACTGCAGAGCTGCCCTCAAAAGCGTGGAGTTTGTACCCGCGTTTACACCACTACTCCGAAGAAGCCGAATTCAGCTTTGCGGAAAGTGTGCCGTGTTCGCCTCACCAATGGTTATGAAGTGACTTCCTACATTCCAGGCATTGGTCACAACCTTCAAGAACACTCGATCGTTCTGATTCGCGGAGGCCGTGTGAAGGATCTTCCTGGCGTTCGCTATCATACGGTTCGTGGTACTCTCGACACCCAAGGTGTTCAGAACCGCAAGCAGAGCCGCTCAAAGTACGGGGCGAAACGTCCAACCGCCGGCGCTGCCGCGGCTAAATAAGGAGAAGGATCATGGCTCGTAAAGGTTTTAATCGTCGTCGTGAAGTCCTCCCTGACCCCAAGTTCAATGATGTGGTGGTTACCAAGTTCGTTAATGCCCTGCTGAAAGAGGGCAAGCGTTCTACCGCTGAAGCCATTTTCTACGGTTCTTGCGATATTATTCAAAATCGCACGGGCGAAGAGGGCTTAAAGGTTTTCAAAAAGGCCTTGGAAAATGTGAAGCCACTTTTGGAAGTGAAATCCCGCCGTGTTGGCGGCGCTACTTACCAGGTGCCAGTTGAAGTGAAGCCTGCTCGCCGGCAATCGCTGGCATCTCGCTGGATCATTGATGCTGCCCGCGGACGCGGTGAGCACTCTATGGCGGAGCGTTTGGCAAGCGAGTTCATCGAGGCATCCAATGCTCGTGGTGGCGCAATGAAAAAGCGCGAAGACGTGCATAAGATGGCCGAAGCGAACAAAGCTTTCGCGCATTATCGCTGGTAATTCCATTACCGGAATCAGTGTTGAAGAAGGGCCATCGGCATCAACGCCGATGGCCCTTTTTTTTCTTTTTAACTCTTACGGATACGGCTTAAGGTGGCGCCGTATTCAAGGTCCCTTTAGGGGGCTTTTCCAGCTTTCATATTTCCTTTCCACGAACGGACCAGGCTCATGGCAGACTTTGCATCGCAACTTAAAATGACTCGAAACATCGGTATCATGGCGCACATTGATGCCGGAAAGACCACCACTACCGAGCGAATCCTCTTTTACACCGGAAAGACGCATAAGATGGGGGAGGTTCACGAGGGTACGACCGTCATGGACTGGATGCCTCAAGAGCAAGAGCGTGGAATCACCATTACCTCGGCGGCAACCACCTGCTCTTGGAAAGACCATCGGGTGAACATTATCGATACGCCGGGGCATGTCGATTTCACCATTGAAGTGGAGCGCTCGCTTCGTGTTTTGGACGGTGCTGTAGCCGTTTTTTGTGCGGTAGGGGGGGTTGAGCCCCAGTCTGAGACGGTTTGGCGGCAGGCCAATAAGTATCACGTTCCTAGAATCGCGTTCGTGAACAAAATGGACCGCGTCGGTGCTGATTTTTACGATGTTTTGGCCCAGATGCGAGAGAAGCTGGGGGCGAATCCAGTCGCGATTCAGGTGCCCTGGGGTGGTGAAGATCAATTCATTGGCGTGATGGATTTGATCGAACTCAAGGCGCTTCGTTTTGTCGAGGCAGATCGTGGCTCCACGGTTGAAGTGCTCGAGATTCCCGAAAACTTTCAGGAGCACGTTCGCGAATATCGCGAGAAGTTGATTGAGGCTGTTGCTGAGCAGGATGATTCCTTGATGGAGAGGTATTTGGGCGGCGAGGCGATTTCACCTTCCGATCTTCGTGCTGCAATTCGAAAGGCTTGTATCTCGCTCAAGCTAGTTCCTGTTTTATGTGGCGCTAGTTTTAAGAACAAAGGAGTGCAGTCTCTTTTAGATGCAGTGATTGAATACTTGCCTTCGCCTTTAGATATTCCGCCCGTTGAAGGAAGAGATCCCTCCCATGCTGATCGGGCGATGACTCGAAAGGCTGATGAATCTGAGCCCTTCTCGGCCCTTGCCTTTAAGATCATGTCTGACCCTTTTGTGGGCGTCTTGACTTACCTTCGTGTCTATTCAGGAAGGGCTGAGTCTGGTGAGGTCGTCTGGAACTCGGCCAAGGGCAAGCGCGAGCGAATTGGGCGCTTATTGCTGATGCATGCCAATAAGCGGGAAGATGTTCAAGAAATGCGGGCGGGCGATATTGTCGCTGCCGTTGGTCTTCGTTTAACGGTCACTGGAGAGACGCTTTGCGACGAAAAGTCTCCGATTCTTCTCGAGAAAATGGAGTTTCCTGAGCCGGTGATCTCGATTGCCATCGAACCGAAGACCAAGGCAGATCAAGAGAAGCTCTCTTCCGCGCTTCAGCGTTTAGCAATGGAGGACCCCTCCTTTCGCGTCACCCAGAATGACGAGACCGCTCAAACCTTGATTAGCGGGATGGGGGAATTGCATCTTGAGATCATTGTCGATCGAATGCGGCGGGAGTTTAAGGTCGATGGAAATGTCGGAAAGCCTCAGGTTTCCTATAAAGAAACGATTGCAGGTATGGGCACCGCTGAGGGGCGGTTTCATCGGCAAGCCGCAGGTAAAACCCAGTTTGGTCACGTTGTTATTCGATTAGAGCCTCGCGAGCGGGGCTCAGGGTTTTCCTTCAAGAGCGAGCTTCCTGCCGGAATCCTTCCCAAAGAGTACATCCCTGCAATCGAGCAAGGGCTACGCGAATCCACATTAGGGGGGATCGTGGTGGGCTATCCTGCGGTCGACATGCAGGCTACCTTAGTGAATGCCACCTTCAATGAGTCCGAATCGACCGAAATTGCTTATAAGGTAGCCGCCTCAATGGCTTTTCGAGAGGCCGCATTAGCTGCAAATCCAGTGATTCTAGAGCCAGTCATGTCCACCGAAATTATTTGTCCTGAAGACTATATGGGTGGAGTGATTGGAGACTTAAATGCCCGCCGAGGGCGGATCCTGAATATGAGCATGCGCCATGGACTTCAGGTCATTCGGGCCGATATGCCATTGGCCACCATGTTTGGGTATTCCACGGCCCTTAGGTCCTCTTCTCAGGGGCGAGCGACCTACTCGATGGAGTTTTCGCATTACGAAGCGGTCCCTCCTCAGGTCGCCGAAGAAATTAAAGTTCGTGCAGGGGTGATCATTCGTTAGACAGTGGCTCATTCGATACTCAGGGCTACGAAAAAAGCAAAATCTGTTTTCGATTTTCGGTTGCGCACTTCATCTAAAGCCGATATACCGCACCGACTTCATAGACGACCGGACGAGATTGCTGATGGGAATCACATCTTTCATCAGGGAACTCCCCGGAATTTTTTAAGGAGATGTGAGTATGGCGATGGAACATAAGATTCGTATTAAGCTCAAAGCATTCGATCATCGAGTGCTCGATCAATCGGTTTGGGAAATTGTGAACACAGCAAAGCGCACTGGCGCCACTGTTCGTGGCCCAATTCCACTTCCAACGGTGATCAACAAGTATTGCGTTCTTCGTTCCCCTCATATAGACAAGAAGTCCCGCGAGCAGTTCGAAGTGCGCACGCACAAGAGGCTCCTGGATATTCTCGAACCTACTCAGCAGACGGTTGACTCCTTAATGAAGCTCGATCTCTCTGCCGGTGTTGATGTTGAGATTAAGTCCTAAATTGGTCTTCGACTGATTTAGGCGACTGGAGAAATTGAAGTCTCCAGTTTGGGTTTGTGAAACTCCTTTCTGCAATTTTTCCCGGAAAGAAAGTCACATTCCCCGCGGCCATCACATGAAGGCATCCGGATGTCAGAAGGCTAGGTGGGCTCGTCGAGCTCCAGCTGACTTGGTTTCCCGGTGATGCTGTGATGATGGATTCGTTGGTAACTCGAGTTGGTTCACTGCGGCCAACTGCATGGGAGTAAAAATGGAAGAGCAAACTCAAGCCGCTTCAGGTGCAACGCGTGAGTCCGTTGCCCTCTTGCAAGGTAAGGGCGGCCTTCTTGGTGTGAAGGCGGGTATGACTCAGGTCTTCGGTGACGACGGTGAATCCGTCGCGGTCACTATTATTGATCTTTCTCCAGCTGTGATCACGCAAGTTAAGACTGTGGATAAAAACGGCTATAACGCCATTCAGGTCGGCTTCCTTGAGAAGTCAGGCAAATCGGTAACCAAGCCTGAGGCTGGTCACGTGAAGGCGTCTGGCGCCAAGGGTTTTTATCATTATCAAGAATTTCGGCTTCCTGCTGACGCTAAGCTTGATGGCTTCGCGGTGGGTAAGGTTTTGTCCTCTGATTTTCTGAAGGCCGGCGACCTCGTTGACCTTTCTGCCATTAGCAAAGGTAAGGGCTTCCAGGGCGGCGTTAAGCGCTTCCATATGGCAGGCGGCTTCAAAACGCACGGTGCCTCGCTTTCTCATCGTCAGTTGGGGTCGATCGGAAATCGTGCCGATCCTGCGAAGTGCTTCAAGAACAAGAAGATGCCCGGACACATGGGGGCCCAGAAGGTCACCGTCCAGAACGTTCGCGTCGTGAAGGTGGATGTGGAGAATCAGCTCCTGCTGGTTCATGGCAGTGTTCCTGGTCCCCGTAGCGGAATCGTCACTGTCGCGAAGGCAGTGAAAGGCTGAGGTGATTTATGCAATTTGACTTGCTGAACCAAGAAAAGAAGAAGATCGGTTCCGTCGAACTTAGCGACGCCGTCTTCTCTGCTAAAGTAAATATCCCACTCGTTCACCAGGTGATTAAAGCTCAACTGGCCGGTCGTCGTCAGGGAACTGCAAAGACCAAGACGAAGTCCGAGATTCGCGGGGGCGGCCGCAAGCCGTTTAAGCAAAAGGGCACTGGTAACGCCCGACAGGGTTCGATCCGTTCGCCATTGCATGTGGGTGGGGGCCAGAGTTTTGGTCCGCAGCCTCGTGATTACTCTCAATCGACACCGAAAGAGATGGTGCGAGGAGCTCTTCGTTCTGCGATTTCCGATCGCGTGAAGGCCTCTCGTTTTTATGTTGTCGATGGATTCGATTTCCCTGCGATTAAGACCAAAGTCTTCAATCAGCTTCTGGCAGACAAATGGGATCTGTCGAAGGTTCTGATTGTGGATGATGCCAATCAGAAGCTAGAGCTGTCTGCTCGCAATGTGCCTAATGTTAAGGTGCTTCGAACAGAGGGCCTCAACGTTTATGACATCGTTCGATACGACTGGGTGATTTTCACTCAGCGTGCAGCCAAGGCAATCGAGGCGCGTCTCGCGCCGCAGGCCTAAGTGAGGAGAAGATCATGCGTAGCATTTACGACGTTGTAAAGCGCCCGATCGTGAGCGAAAAGTCGAACGGACAGATCGAAGTGGCTCGTAGATATGCCTTTGAAGTGGCTGTTCAGGCGAACAAAGCTGAGATCAAAGACGCTGTGCAAAAGCTCTTCAATGTCCGTGTTCAGGACGTTCGAACGATGATTGTGCACGGAAAACTGAAGCGGGTAGGGCGCTTTGAAGTGAAGCGTTCAAACTGGAAGAAGGCTCTCGTGACTTTGGCTGAAGGCCAAAAGATCGATTTCTTCCAGGCGGCCCAGTAAGCGGAAATTAGGTGAGGAAATAGTCATGGCTGTTAAAACATTTAAGCCGACAACCCCGTCGCTCCGTTACAAGACTGTTGCGGATTTCTCGGTTTTGACTCCGAAGAAGGATCAGCCGAAGAAGCCTCGTAGTTTGGTGACTTCCCTGAGTAAGAGTGGTGGAAGAAATACCACCGGTCGGATCACGGTTCGGCATATCGGCGGTGGACATAAGCGGAAGTATCGTCTCATCGATTTTCTGCGGAACAAGCGGGAAATTGCTGCGACGGTCTCGTCGATTGAATACGATCCGAACAGGACCTCCTATATTGCTCTCCTGACGTATGCTGACGGTGAGAAGCGGTATATCCTTGCTCCCATTGGATTGTCGGTGGGCGATAAGGTTCTTGCTAGCGATTCAGCAGACATCAAGCCTGGAAACAACCTCCGATTGATCGCCATCCCTGTGGGTACGGTGATTCACAATATCGAGGTGGAGCCAGGTCGTGGTGGGCGCCTTGCTCGCTCCGCGGGTAATTTCGCGCAGCTGATGGCAAAAGAGGGTGAGTATTGCCAGGTGAAGATGCCTAGTGGCGAAATGCGCTTTGTTCACTCGAATTGCGCCGCATCGATTGGGCAGCTTTCTAATCAAGAGCACGAGAACTTGAAGATTGGTAAGGCTGGACGGGCTCGCTGGCTCGGCATTCGGCCGACGAACCGAGGGGTCTCGATGAACCCTATTGACCATCCTCACGGTGGTGGTGAAGGGAAGTCGTCAGGGGGCGGTCATCCGCGCACTCCATGGGGCGTGCCAACCAAGGGCTACAAGACACGTAATAATAAGCGAACTGATGCTTTCATTGTGAAGCGTAGGAAATAAGGAGAATTATCGTGGCTCGTTCAATTAAAAAAGGTCCGTTCTGCGACGATCACCTCCAGAAGAAGGTGGAAGAAGCGCGCAAAACTCAGGATCGTAAAGTGATCAAGACCTGGTCACGTCGGTCGACGGTGTTGCCTGATTTCGTGGGCCTCACCTTTGCTGTTCACAACGGTAAGAAGTTCGTTCCGGTTTATGTCACTGAAAACATGGTGGGACACAAGATGGGCGAATTCGCGCCTAGCCGTACGTTCCATGGCCATACTCCGTCAGATAAGAAGGCTGGCGCAGAGGCCTCAAAACCGGCAGCGGCCCCAGCCGCTAAGGCCGGCGGTAAGTAATAAGGAAGGTCGTACTCATGGACGTAAAAGCAAAGGTGAGTTTCGTCAGAATCACCCCTCGTAAGGTGGGGCTCTTGGCGGATGAGGTTCGCGGCAAGGCTGTTAATGATGCCTTGAACTATCTGCGGTTTTCTCCGCGGAAGCGTACGGCTGGAGTGTTAAGCACTCTTCTGAAGAGTGCAGTAGCAAACGCCGATCAAAAGGGGCTCTCTGATCCTGATCGTCTTGTTGTTAAGACGATTTTGGTCGGCCAGGGGCCAACTCTGAAGCGGTTCCGTCCGAGGGCAAAGGGCTCTGCGTTCCGGATTAATAAGAAGACCAGTCACGTGTCTGTCGTGCTGGCGCTGCGGTAAAGAGAAAGGATTCGAAATGGGTCAGAAAGTTAATCCAATCGGTTTCCGTCTCGGGATCACCCGGACTTGGGATAGCCGCTGGTTCGCAAAGCAGGGATATTCCACCCTTCTTCACGAAGACATTAAGCTTCGAGAGTATATCAAAGAGAAGCTTTTCGGTGCGGGCATTGCCCGAATCGAAATTGAGCGCGCTGCCAGTAAGGTGAAGATTAATGTTCACACAGCACGCCCCGGGATCGTGATCGGCAAGAAGGGCTCTGGCGTTGAGACTCTCAAGGCTGATATCCAGAAGCTCTCAAAGAACGAAGTGCTTCTGAATATCGTCGAGGTTAAGAAGCCCGAAGCGAATGCCACTTTGATTGCTGAGAACGTCGCTGCTCAGTTGGAAAAGCGCGTCGCTTTCCGCCGGGCAATGAAGAAGTGCATGACTGCGGCTTTCAAGCAGGGCATCAAGGGCATTAAGATCCGAGTTTCGGGTCGCCTTGGTGGCGCTGAGATTGCGCGAACCGAGTGGTACAGTGAGGACAGCGTGCCTCTGCATACCCTGCGGGCAAATATTGATTATGGAACGGCCGAGGCTCGTACCACCTACGGGAAGATTGGCGTGAAGGCCTGGGTATATAACGGTGAGGCACAGACGCTGAAGAAGCAAGCAGCGGCTGACGCTAAGAAAGCGGCTCAGGAAGCCTAAGGAGTAGCCCAATGCTAGCACCAAAGCGCGTCAAGTGGCGCAAACAGCAAAAAGGAAAAATGCGTGGGTTCGCAGATCGTGGAGGCACTCTCTTTTTTGGAGAGTTTGGTCTTCAGGCATCTGAGTGCGGACGAATCAACTCTCGGCAGATTGAGGCGGCCCGTATTGCAATGACTCGCTACGTAAAGCGTGGCGGTCAAATCTGGATTCGCGTGTTCCCCCATAAGCCCGTGACGAAGAAGCCCGCCGAGACCCGAATGGGATCTGGAAAAGGTAACGTGGAAGAGTGGGCGGCCGTGATTCGCCCGGGTCGCGTCATTTTTGAGATGGGCGGGATCAGTCAGACGGAGGCTTTCGAGGCGCTCCGTTTGGCAAATAACAAGCTGCCGATTAAGTGTAAGCCGATCAGCAAGGCGAGCGAGGCTCTTGCCCAGAAGGCAAAGGCGGCTAAGAAGGCTGAAACTGCTGCTGCTAAGGCGGCTAAAACCCAGGCAGCTCGGGCCTGATTGTCTGAAGAAGTTAAGGAGTAGTTGTGTCGAACAAGCAATTTAAAGACGTCCAGCAGCTTTCGAAGGATGAGCTTCTGACTAAGATTCGCGACACCGAGGCTCTTCTGTTCAAGTCGAAGATTCAGAAGGGGACCGGGCAGCTTAAGAACACCGGGGCGGTTTGGGTAGCTAGAAAGCTTCTCGCACGCCTCAAGACCCGGCTGACCCAACTTGCGGCAGGCCGCGCGTAATCAGAAGCGGAGAAGATAATGGCTACTGAAAAGAAAACAACAAAGTCGAAAGTCGCAAAGGCACCAGCCTCGTCCGTGGTAAAGAAGACTGCTGCGGTCGTCGTGGAAACGGCAGAGAAACCGAATGTCTTGGGACGAAGAAAAGTTCTTGTTGGCACTGTGGTGAGCGACAAGATGCAGAAGACGATTGTGGTAAAGGTGGATCGCCGAGTTCGTCACGGGCTCTACGCGAAGTATGTTACCCGCTCGGTTCGCTTTAAGGCACACGATGAGAAGAACACGGCCAAGGTCGGTGATTTGGTGCGTATCATCGAGTCGCGGCCACTGAGTCGCGATAAGCGTTGGGCTCTGAAAGAGATCGTTCGTCGTGCTGCTCAAACCT
>JBDLQW010000166.1:0-29288 GCA_039800365.1 Pseudomonadota bacterium | reverse complement strand
AGGATCACCGTACCAACATTTAACCTTTCGGACCTTTTGAAGCATTTGAGCCTCAACAAGTTCGATTACGTTAAAATGGATATTGAAGGCGCCGAGATCGATGCTCTCGAGGGTTACTCTTAGGCAGAGTTGAAAGCGATGGTGAAGCAGTTTGCGATAGCGAGTTACCATATGGTTCAGGGCCGTCAGACCGCGCTGTTTTTGGAGCCGTTTTTTAAAGCGCGCGGCTACGAGAGCTATACAGATGCGCCATTTGGACGGCCCGATCACGGTGGGCTAGTGACCTATGCCCATCATCTGGGATAATTGAAAGGGCTACCGTTTTTCGGTAACGGGTGAATATGCTTACAGTTGTGGAACTGTTCTGCCTTCACCGAAAATTCCTCGTTTATAATCTCGTGATGAGGAATCTGAAGGTGAAGTATCGCCGGTCGGTACTCGGTTTTTTTTGGACGCTGTTAATCCCAATTTCGCAGTCGTCTATTTATTACTTGGTGTTCCTGAAGATCCTAAAAGTCCAGATTGAGCATTACGTGCCCTTTATACTTTCGGGCGTCATGTTCTGGACGTTCTTCTCGAACACCCTGAATGAGGGAATGGAGTCCCTACTCAATAATTCAAGTTTACTGACCAAAATTCCGGTCCCGCTTCAAACGTTTCCACTGGTTGCGGCATTAAGCCACGGGATTAATCTTGGTCTGGCCATTCCCGTTGTGGCTGGAGCGATGGCATTGGATGGACTCCCGCTCAGGCCTGCATTCCTCATGATGCCGCTTCTGCTTGGGGCGATTCTGGTGATTTCTTATTCGATTAGTCTCGTGTTTTCGCTGGTGATGGTTTTTTTTCGTGATCTCCGTTATGTGCTCGCGCTACTTCTTCAGGTCTGGATGTACGGAACCCCGGTGCTTTATAATGAACAGATGGTTCCCGAGTCTTTTCGCTGGATTCTCTGGGCGAACCCTATTGGCCTGATCTTTCCCTCGATTCATGACGTGGTTCTTCGTGGAGTTATTCCAGAGTTTGCGACTCTTGGCGGCATTCTCGGATGGACCATCGCCTCAGTCTTGGGTGCACAGTGGGCTTTGAAATACTCGCTTCGGAAGGGAGTCATTGAATGGCTATGACCAAGCCGGCTCCAGCGATTGAACTTGATTGTCTCGGCAAATCATTCCGAAGCTGGGATGAGAGGCCTCATTCGCTGAAGGCGTGGCTGATCAACCTTCTTCAATTCAAGAGTGGTTTTAAGGGTAAGTCCACAACAACCGTTCTTGATAATGTGTCTTTGACGATCCATACCGGAGAGTTCGTAGGGATCATGGGCCCTAACGGCGCGGGCAAAAGCACCATTCTTAAGCTGATCTGCTCGATCTACGAACCGACTCGGGGAACGGTCCGTGTTCATGGACAAATCGCGCCCCTGATTGAGTTGGGCGCCGGATTTCATCCTGACCTCAGTGGCTACGACAACGTGTTCTTGAACGCAGCGATCCTTGGCTTTGGCCGACGGCTAGCGCTAGAAAAAATGCCCGAAATCTTGGAATTTGCTGGCCTGGGCGAGAAGATTCATATGCCGGTACGTTACTACTCTAGCGGGATGCTTGCGCGGCTTGGATTTTCAGTTGCCACCCACCTGCCTGCACCCATCCTACTGGTCGATGAAATTCTTGCCGTAGGAGATGCAAACTTCCAGGCGAAGTGCATTGCTAAAGTGCGACAGCTCCATTCAGAAGGCAGGACCGTCATCCTCGTCTCTCACGACATCGAAGCGATCTCACATCATTGTGAGCGCGTGATCGTCCTTTCGCGTTCTGGAGTATCCTATGATGGCCCTGCATCCCGGGCACGAGAGCACTATCTGAACTCACTGGCAGCACCAGTACAGACGCCCCCTAGCTCCCTTTCGGAAGGATCATGAAAATCGGAATCGCCTTGGCAGCATACGAACCGAGGCCTGAGTTTCTTCATGAACAGCTATCAAGCATCCTTGCACAGACCCATCAGGACTGGGTCTGCCATGTGACGTTTGACTCTCCGGTGCTTCAGCCAGTGCTTGACCAACGCATCACTTACCGCCAGAACACGACACGATTGGGGCTGGCCAAAAACTTCGAGCGCGCTATGAATCTTTGTGCGCAGGATCCCGATGTGAAGGCGATTGCGTTTTGCGATCAGGACGACATCTGGAACCCACAGAAACTGGAACTGACGTTGAAACAGCTTCAGCGAGCCCCCTCATTGTCGCTAGTTCATTGTGACTTGATTCCTTTTGACGATGAAAGAAACTCGAAATTCGAGCCGAACGCCGGTCGGCGAACGGTCTGGCAGCTCGAGCGTCGCCGCCCTGGGCCCCATCGCGCCGAGGAGCAGATGATCCGCTGCACGGTGAACGGCAACACCACGCTTTTCGATGCAGAACTCGCGCGAAGTTTTCCGGTTTTTCCAGAAGCCGTTCTCCACCACGACCAGTGGATGACCGTGCTCGCAGCGACTTTCGGAGGAGTATATGAAGTTACCGACGCACTCGTGCATTACCGTCAGCACGATTCAAATGTATCAGGAATCAATGCCTACCGGGGGCCCTGCGTACTTCCTTCAAATCCTGTCGAACGAATTCGGCTTCGCAATCGAGAGTTTCGTGCGATTTGTACGGCTGTAAGCCAGCTTGAGCTTCCAGTACGAATCCCGTCGAGATTCGACCTTCTCAAAATTGCTGTGTCCAACCTTGCCTCCGACCCTGTTCTTGCCAGGGCCTCGATTTCAAAGTTTTTAGGGTCTTTCTTCCCAGTGGGAGATTTTATTCCATGACGCAATTTCATCGCCCTTTGCTCACGATCGCCATTCCCACCTACAATAGAGCGCCGTTTCTACGTGAACTCCTGGAGGTCCTGGTTCCTCAGTTGGTGGGAGGTTCCGAGATTGAACTCATCATCTCCAATAATTGTTCGCCCGATCAGACGCATGAAGTTATCGAAGAGTTCCTGGGGATGGATCCTCGCATCCGCTATGTCAGAAATACAGAAAACATCGGATCTGATAATAATTTCATCCAGTGCTTCAATCTCGCCACGGGGAGGTTTTTCTTATTGCTCGGTGACGACGATATCCTGATGCCTGGATCCATTTCCAAGATCCTTTCGGTCCTTCGATCGCACGACCCAGATATTGTTTATCTCTCGTCATCAGCATTCACGACTGATTATCGGATGCAGACCCGACCCGACCCCTACGGACGAGGATACCGGGTATTTTCAGATGAAGTTCAGTTTGCGAAGTTGGTGAACATGATGTTTGTGTTTATCAGCTGCATCATCGTGAACCGGGACCGAGTGGTAGAATCGAATTCACCGCCTATTGAGCTCGCCCGAGGCAGCGCACTCATCCAGCTTTCCTGGATTCTTCCTCTGTTTCACGATCATCGCTCTAGCGTTTGCATTTTCGAGCGACTGCTGGCTGGGCGCACGGACAATGGGGGCTATTTCAACATCGCCACCGTGGCGGGAGTAAATCTCCCTCGAGAAGCCTCAAGACATCTAGGAAAAGACTCACCGATTGTCCGAAGCTTAATTTCAGCTGCGCTAAGAAGGTGGTTCCCTACCGAGCTCTACTCTCTTCGAAGACGTGGCCTTATCGAGGAGCTCGCCAAGGTCGCGAAGATTCTTGATGCTGAGTTCGGCAGCAACGCCACGTACTGGCTCTTCTCTAAACCGATGTTCTGGCTGCCGCTGTGGCTTGCTCGTAATTGGCTGGCCGCCACTCGCTTTCTGAACAAGATCTTGTATGTCGCCAATATTCCAGACTACTGGCGGTCAAGGCCTCTCGAGGTCAACTCCTCAGTCCATGGAACAGGGTGCTGATCGCCGTGTCGAGAAGGGTTTTCATCAAGCTGGGGGCGATTGGTGACGTGGTCATGGCAATGACTGCAGCCCAGTTCGCGCTTAAGAAGGACCGGAGTTCTATCAGTTGGATTATTGGAAAACAGGCGCTTCCGTTGCTCAGGCGAGTGCTTCCGGAAATCGAAACGATCGTTGTGGACGAAGTTCAGTTACTCAAGTCAGGAGTGCTGGCTTCTGTTCTCGAAGTTGCGCGGGCGAACCGACGGCTCGCCTTTCGTAGCTTCGATCAGGTGGTCTCAGGATACCGCGATTCGCGATACCGGCTGCTAGCGATGAGTTGTCATTCGAGCGCAGTCACCCGGGAATTCGCCCCAAGGGTTGGCCAGTATCATGCTGATGCCTATTACGAACTGCTCTCTGGTCAAAAGCTGGAAAGCTCCGAATCTCCACTCCACCCCGCTTCGCTCATTCCTGCTCCCGACTCGCGGGGAACTGGAATCGTCCTGGCCCCAGGCGGCGCTAAAAACCTCCTGCGAGACGACGCCCTGAGACGCTACCCGATCGAGCATTATGTGACTCTTGCGAAGGTGGGGTTCGAGCAGGGCAAGTCAGTCACCATCATGGGCGCCCCTTCAGATGAATGGGTACGCCCTTATTTTTCGGGTCTGCCCGTGCGCTTCGAGCTGGGTACTGTGCCTCTGGAAGAAGTTCCGTTCTGGCTTCAACAATTTGAGCGCCTCATTACCCACGACAGCGGTCCCATGCACCTGGGGTTCATGTCTGGCATTCCGGTAACAGCCTTTTTTGGTCCGACCCGTGCGGAGGAGAAGGTTCCGCCGAATTACGCGAGAAATGAGTCTCAGGTGATTCAGGGCGGCCAAGGGCTGACCTGTGCCCCCTGCTATGACGGCCGCAATTATGCGAATTGCTCGCATCAGAAGTGTCTGACAGACTTGGTTCCATCGCGATATTTTTTGGGTTAACCTCTGCTTCTCATGCTCCACACCCTCCTCCTCACCGGCGGCGCCGGCTTTATAGGCAGTAATTTCGTCGAGCTCGCAGTTCGTCGTGGGTATCGGGTCATTGTTCTAGATGCCCTGACCTACGCAGGACATCGTGAAAGTCTCGACTCCATTCCCCAAGGCACATCATCCCACCCTGGTTCTTGGCAGCTCGTCATTGGCGACATCCGTGACCAGCGGCTCGTCCCTGAACTCCTCACCCAGCACCAGTGCACCGCACTTCTCAATTTCGCCGCCGAAAGTCATGTCGACCGGTCGATCACGGGCCCTTCGGCCTTTATCGAAACGAATATTCTCGGCACCACCAATCTTCTTCAGGCGGCGCGTGGGTACGTCGACACGCTTCCCGCGGGGTCGCCATTGAAGGCCCGCTTTCGCTACCTTCAGGTCTCGACTGACGAAGTCTACGGAACGCTAGGCGACACCGGAAAATTCTCAGAAACGACCCCCTACGCCCCGAATTCACCTTACTCGGCCTCTAAGGCTGCGGGCGATCACCTTGTCCGCGCCTGGCATCACACTTACGGTCTGAACGTGGTCACCACGAACTGCTCAAACAATTACGGCCCGAAGCAGTTTCCAGAGAAGCTGATTCCCCATATGATTCAATGCGCACTCGCCGGAAAGCCGCTGCCGGTTTATGGCAAGGGAGCAAACGTCCGCGACTGGATCTACGTCCTCGACCACTGCGAGGGAATTCTGCTGGCGCTTGAACGCGGCAAAGCAGGCGAAACGTACTGCTTCGGTGGAAACTCGGAACGGAAGAACCTCGACGTTGTGCACGCTCTATGCTCCGTTCTCGATGAAGTGAATCCTCGTGTGGACGGAAAATCTTACCGCGAGCAGATCAGCTTCGTTCAGGATCGCGCCGGACATGACTGGCGGTATGCTATCGACGACACCAAGGCACAGACGGAGCTCGGCTTCACCCGGTCGATGAAGAACTTCGAACAGGGACTGCGCTCCACCGTCGAGTGGTACCTGTCGAACGAGGCTTGGGTGAAGGCGGTTCTCTCAAAGGGCTGAACCAGGCCGTGCGGAGAAATGCAGACCGCTTTCCGCTGGATTTTGCTTTTGACGTTACAAATCACGAGCTTGCAAACTTGAGGTCACAAATTGTGACCTCATGGATGTCGCCTCGACACCTCGAAAGAGAATCCAAGGACTGGGGTCGGAGTCACTTCGCCGCTTCCACACGCGCTCTGGAACGTCCCGGCCGGGCGCGGCTCTTGCCTTTTCAACCCCCTTGCGGCTAACTCTTCCGCACGATGAAAGGCATTCTACTTGCTGGCGGAAGCGGTACTCGACTCTACCCCCTGACTCTCGCAGTGAGCAAACAACTCTTGCCTGTCTACGATAAGCCCACGATCTATTATCCGCTCTCGACCCTGATGCTCGCGGGAATTCGCGAGATCCTGGTCATCAGTTCTCCTCGCGACTTGCCGATGATTCGCGCTCTTTTGGGTGACGGGTCAGATTTTGGTATTCATCTTGAATATACCGAGCAGGCAAAGCCGGAAGGCATTGCGCAGGCAGTTCATTTGGCAGAAGACTTTCTTGCAGGTAGTCCGGCATGCCTGATTCTGGGTGATAATCTATTTTACGGACATGAGCTGGTGCCACTACTAGGACAGGCGGCAAAGCTTCAGAAGGGAGCATACGTTTTCGGCTACCACGTTCACGATCCCGAACGTTACGGCGTTGTCGAGTTCGGTAGCGATGGTCGCGCGTTGTCGCTTGAAGAAAAGCCGAAAAATCCGAAGAGCAATTGGGCAGTAACGGGGTTGTACTTCTACGACGGCTCTGTGGCCAATCGGGCGCGGGCACTGAAGCCTTCAGCACGTGGAGAGTACGAAATCACCGATCTGAACAAGGCCTATCTGGCCGACGGACAGCTTGATGTGAAGCTGTTGGGCCGCGGGGTCGCATGGCTCGACACGGGCACACCTGAGTCGCTGATTTCTTCATCGCAGTTTGTTCAAACCATTGAGTTGCGCCAGGGCCTCAAGATCGCTTGTCTTGAGGAAATCGCGTATGCGCAAAAATTCATTACCCGTGAAAAACTGGCCGAACGTGCCGAATTTCTCGGTAAAAGTGCCTATGGCCAATACTTGAAGTGGCTTCTGGAAGACCGCCGGCCTTGAGGTGCCTGCCCTTGTAGTTTTTGTTAAGTTGATGAAAACTACAAGGCCCTTGTAGTTTCTCTCATCTTGATAAAAAATACAAAGATGCCCCATTATCGTGCCCGGCATGGTTTAGAGCTTTTTAAGAACCTGGCGAGCTTTAGCCCGATTGTGGGTATTTTCGGCCACCGTCAGGTCGGAAAAACAACATTGGCCGAGCGTTTGGCGCAATCGTATTGCACCTTTGATTCGAAGGCCACGCGCGAGGCAGCGAGTACCGACCCTGCCGGATTTTTAAAATCCTTAGGTGCAAAGCCCGCGGTCATCGATGAGTGCCAGCTGGTTCCAGAGCTTTTTTCAGAGCTCAAAGAATACGTTCGTAAGCAGAAGCAGCCAGGTCAGATCATTCTGACAGGATCAGTTCGGTTCTCGAGTCGCCGTGCGATTCGAGAATCATTAACGGGAAGAATCGCTACTCTTGAGCTTCTGCCGTTTTGCCTCACCGAGATCTTGGGTTTTCCGCGTTCGAGAATCGCTCTTCAGATCTTGGGTGCCTCAAAATTCTCTATGGCACTCGAACAAGAGATGGGTCGTCGAGAGCTGCGGAATCGCTCTAGTACAATCGATGATTATCTTTCAAGTGGAGGTCTTCCAGGGCTTTTCGCCATCAGAAATCCACGCCTGAGAGCCGAAAAACTTCGCGATCAACTCGAGCTCATCTTGGGTCGAGATCTACAGCTCGTTCATTCGACGTCATTGCCCCTGATGCAGGTCATGGAGTGGGTTCGGGTTTTGAGTCGTGGCGAGGCCGCCCCGTATCATCCCACATCAATCCGAAAAGAGACTCGAGTGACTGAGATCACTCAGCGAAAATTACTTCAAGCTCTCGAAGCCGTATTCATGATTCGTCAAATTCCGATTGAGGGGCAACGACGCGGAATCTCGATTTTCTTTGAGGATCAACTCGAACACCTCTACTTACATCAAGAGCCTGTAAATTCAGCTCATGCTTTTGAAATGGCTGTTTGGCGAAACCTTCGGGCTACTTTTAATTATGAAACGGGGCTGGATTGGAGCTGTTTTCAGTTTCTTGAGAAATCAGGAAGGAGACGAGTTCCGTTTGCCTTTCGGTCATCAAAGGGCACCCTAGGCATTCTGCCAATTACGGATCAAATCCCGAGTCGACAAACGCTCGAGTCGGCACGAGAGTTTTTGAAGCGCTACAATCAGTCGTTGGCCTTGATCGTGACTCGAGGCCAGCCGGTAACTGAGGTGATTGAGCCTCGGATCTTGAAGATTCCTGCAGAGCGCCTTTTGTTTGATTAAAGTCGTTGAGTTGCGCTTGCCTGTCTTGATCGAAAAAACTACGCTCACGCTCTCATGAATGCTGCTTTTGATCGTGTTTTGGTTACTGGTGTCACAGGTCAGGTAGGCCGAGCACTTGTCGAGCAGCTCGGAGTGCATCGGTGTATCGCCGCCTCGCGAGCTGTGCTTCCGCTCGACTTTCCAGAGGCTCTTGAGAGTCGTCTTGATTACTTTCGACCCCGCGCGATCATCAATGCGGGTGCCTACACAGCTGTCGATCTTGCCGAATCGCCCGAAGAGGCGATTTTTGTTCAGGCCATCAACGAACAAAGTCCAGAGCGTTTGGCCCGCTGGTGCGCTCGGAATCGAGTGCCGCTGGTGCATTTCTCAACCGACTATGTTTTCGATGGGTCTGGCACTGAGGCGCGCCACGAGGCCTGTCCGACGGCTCCTTTAAACGAGTACGGCAAGAGCAAGCTTGCGGGCGAGCAGGCCATTCTTGAGAGTGGGTGCTTCGCTCTGATCTTTCGTACTTCGTGGGTTTACGATCATCAGGGCAAAAATTTTTTTCGCACGATGCTTCGCTTGGGTTCTGAAAAAGAGGAGCTCAAAGTGGTTTCTGATCAGATTGGGGCACCCACTTTTGCGCCCCAACTGGCGCATGCTGCGATTTCGGCTCTTGAACGAGCCCTTGAGCAGCAAGAAAGTTCGGGTCAGTTTCCAACAGGAATTTACCACCTTTGTCACTCGGGTGAGACATCTTGGTGGGGGTTTGCTCAGGAGATTTTTGAGCAGGCGCAACGCCGGGCAGTTGAGTTGAAGGTTCAACGACTTCTGAAGGTGGCCACCACTGAGTACCCAAGCGCCGCACGACGGCCTCTGAATTCGAGGCTGGATTGTCAGAAGGTCAAAGAGGTGCTTCAAATCAGCTTGCCAGACTGGCGAGTGGGACTCGACGAGTGCTTTGATCGGTGGTTAGAAGAACGCCTCAAGGATGGTGCCAAAAAATGAGCGTTGCTATGCCGTTTTCAGTTACTTCGTTAGAGCTCGAGGGCCTGAAACTCGTGCAATTAGCGCTTCACGGTGACTCGCGTGGATTTTTTGTTGAGCGCTACCAGGCGTCAAAATTTGCTGAACATGGGATTTCAGTGACGTTTTTGCAAGACAACCACTCGCGGTCGGCTCCTGGAGTTTTGCGTGGCCTGCATTACCAAACAGATCCAGCTCAGGGAAAACTGGTGGGCGTGGTTCGGGGATCGATCTGGGATGTGGTTGTCGATATTCGAGTGGCATCGCCCACGTTCGGGCGTTCTTTCGCTGTCGAGCTTTCTGATTTAAACGGACGGATGCTTTGGGTTCCTGCGGGTTTTGCTCATGGCTTTTGTGTTTTGGGATCAGAGCCCGCCGATGTCGTCTATAAAGTGGATGCTTTTTATAACCCCAAGACCGAGGGGGGCATTCATCCTTTAGACCCAGAGCTCAAGCTGTCATGGCCTTCATCAGGGGCCATTCAGCTTTCGGCGCGCGACCAGGCGCAGCCGAGCTGGCAAGAGTATTGTGCGAGTCCTAAGTTTTGAGATTTTGTCTAAAAAGCCCGTTAATAAGCGTTTTTGTGCACGAATCCGCGCCAAACCGTGAGCCAAAGAATCTTCACGTCCATCCAAAATGACCAATGACGGATGTAATACAGATCACACTCAATTCGCTTCTCAAGCGAGGTGTCTCCGCGCCATCCATTCACTTGTGCCCAGCCCGTGATTCCCGCTTTGACTTTATGCCGCAACATATAGCCCGGAATTTCGTTTCGAAATTTTTCGACGAAAACCGGCCGCTCGGGTCTGGGGCCTACAAGCGACATATCGCCCTTGAGGACGTTCCAAAACTGAGGCAGCTCATCGAGGCTGGTTGATCTCAGAAAGGATCCCAGCACCGTTCTACGGTTATCATTTTGACGAGCCCAAACGGGGCCGGAGAGGTCTTCGGCATCGACACGCATCGACCGAAACTTCAGCATGTCAAAAGTGCTTCCGTCGATTCCCATACGCTCTTGGCGATAAAAAATCGGTCCCGGAGACGTTACACGAATTGCCAAAGCGATCAGCGCGAGAAGCGGTGAAAGGAAAATCAGAGCGAATCCTGAAAGCACAATATCGGTCAGTCGCTTGAACTTGGCTGACCATCCCATGAGTGGTGACTCGTTGAGGCCCACGACGGGAAGTCCCTCGAAATCCTCGATCAGGCAGCCCAGCGTCACATATTCGTGCAAATCCGGAATCACGCGAATGTCGACGGTTTCATCGCGCACTTGCCGAAGCAGTCGATCAAGCCAATCGCTTTGCGACCGAGGAAGGGCAATAATCAGTTCTTCGATTTGTTGGTCTTTTAGAATGCGAGCGAGCTCTGCGAAAGTGCCCAAAACTGCAATCGAGGCAAACTCTCGGCTGGTGGGTTCGGGTGAATTACCTGAGATGAGTCTTCCTACCACTTGAAGTCCGAGCTCGGGAAATCGCAACAGGCGACCTAAAATCAATTCAGCCGATGGGCCCTCACCCACCAAAAGTGTTCGGGTCACACCAAGGCCCTTCAAGCGGCGGCTTCGAAATAGATTGCGAACCGTGAGTCGTCCCAGGCCTAAGCCAAGAGCCCCCAGAAGTGCAAAAATGCCGATGGTGGCGCGTGAATAGCGATAGTCGCTAATCAAGTAGCTCAAAGCCAACAAAATCACGATGGCCAGCGCATGGGCTTGAAGCACGCGAAAAAGCTCTTGGTAGCGGCCCATGATTTGCGCCGAACGATAGAGACCCGCCGAGCTAAAAACCACATGCCAAAGCACGATCACCAGCGGAAGGATCGCCACATAGCGACTGACCTCAGGAATGCCTTTCGTGATGGCAATGAGGGGCAGATGAAACCGAGCATAGTACGAGAGAAGCCACACGCTGCCGACCATGATGGCATCGTGCCAGCGCAAAGTCGTGCCCACGTGACTGTGATAGCGTTTGAGCATCTCGATCGCTTCCTTTCTTCAGGCTCGATATTCATGCGCTTTGCTCGATCTTTGTTGAGCCTAGGGGGTTCCCTACCTTTGATTTTTAGAAAAAACCACCCGCTCGCGTAGCCCGTAGGGCTTACGGGCGGCAGAGGATTCTCGGCCTGACTTTCGCTTCATCAATGAAGCGTGAATGCGAGACGGGTAAAGCCTTGTGGGTTTTTATCAGCGCTTGGGCTTTGGCTGGTGCTGGTGGGTGGCGCGCCCGACTCGCCACGATGGGTGTCGATGGCTGAGCCCCCTTCGCCCGCGATGAGATGGGGCGAGCTTTTCGAGCCCGACCAAGGAACGAGCATCACCGAGCAAGTTCTTCGAGAACAACAACAAGCCGAGGCTATCGAGCGAGC
The DNA here is from genome assembly GCA_039800365.1 of Pseudomonadota bacterium. Lineage (GTDB taxonomy): Bacteria > Bdellovibrionota > UBA1018 > UBA1018 > UBA1018 > CAIOHW01. The sequence goes on along the minus strand of JBDLQW010000166.1, from coordinate 17,609 downwards.
CTTGGGGGACCAACGGCCCGGCCTGGTGCCTCCTGAAGCGATTACCGGCTCGCCATCGGGAAGCGTTCTGGGGCGGGCTGACTCGATTTGGGGAATTCGGGGTCGGCCGCTACGGTGTGATCGATACGACTCGGTGGTTCTGCCGTTTTGCGGATCGTAATTCCGGCGCTTGCTGGGCGGGCTTGGCTGATTGCGGGTACTTTGGCCACCGTCCGGTCGGAAAGACCACATGGCCACATGGGTCGAGCAGCGCTCGAGTCGCCGCGAGAGTTTTTGATGCGCTATCATCAGTGGTTGGCCCTGCCTTGACGCAACACCCCGGGCGTGGTCTAACGCTTCGCCATGTGCCACGGCCTGCGCTCTCTTTTCTTTCGAGTATTCCTCGGTTTTTGGATTTGCGCGGCTAGTGTTGCCACGGCTCAAGCCACGCAGCGGTCGATGAGTGTGGGCTTTTATCCGTTGTGGGAAAATACCGGCTATCTCGAACCTCATCGCTCGCTTTACGTGGGCACCAATGGCGCCGCTTTCGGCTGGCATGAGCAAGCGCAATTTGGTGTTCAGCCGGTTCTATTTTTTTATCGCACCCCGAATTTTCAGTTGAAGTACCAACTGCCCGAGTGGGGTGCCTGGTCGACCTCGGTTCAGGCCGGAGCGTACTACCTTCTAGAAATGGCTAGTCGGGCGGTTCTCTCGCCCATGTACAGCGCTCGAATCGATAATCCCGATTACCGCGTTTTTCTTTTTCCGGTGGGCCTCTCGGCAAGTCGTGCTGTTTCAGATGGCATTATCATTCATCAGACGCTGACTGCGTTGGGCTTAGTTTCCTCAGGTGCTCTTCAAGACCGAATCACGCTCGGATATTCGGCGGTGGCAGAGTTCTTGGCGACAGACCATCACGCTCTTTTGGTGCATTTAGGAGAAGTGGGTTTTTGGAGCCACGATCACTTCATGGTGGGTGCCTCTTATCGATGGCTTGGTGAAAACTTTGAGGCTCGACTGGGCTATTTTTATCGCGTGATGAGCGACTCAGCTCAAGCGGCGCCGTTGATCGCGTTGGGGTATCATCTGTGAGGCGAGCCAAATGGGGTTTTCTGAGCGTATCGCTTGCCATGGTTATAGCGCTTGGGGCTTGCGATTGGATCCCGTTTGCATTCTTTAACAGCATTCCGATTCGCGGAGATCCTACTCGAAACCCTGAGGTTCGAGTTTATTTAGGAATCGATGGGCTCTCGTATCATACGGTGCAGGACGCAATCGCGCGAGGAGCCTTTAGTGGCACCTCCTGGAAGCTTGCCAAGTCGGTTGCGCCTTTTCCGGTGACCTCAGACGCGAACTGGACCAAAATTCTTCGAACGCCGGCGCTCGATGGTTACGAGTTAGAGTACTTCGATCCGATCGCAGATAAAATTCAGCACCCCGGGCTTCTCGGTCTTGCTCGTCACGTGATGCCGGTCGTAAGTGAGTCGCTGAATCTCAGTGCCCCTTGCCAAAGCGCCTTTGATTATCGGGCTAATGGCTATTTTCACGGGTTTTCGGCCTATTCTGATGTTTTTTCGAGCCTAGGTGAGTCGCTCGATAATCTCTTTTTTACGCTCGAGGGAAGGTCAGAGACGGCCAGTGTTTTTACCGCCTACCTTCTTGAGTTTGATGTTTTGGGTCACATGCAAAAGCGTGTTGATGTGGCCGATGCGCTAGTGATGCTTTCGAAGAAAATCGATCGTTTTATTCAGCGTCATCCCGAACGGAAGTTTTATTTTACGCTCTTTTCGGATCACGGCATGGATTTCATGCCCGCACCTGTCGAAAACCTCGTGGTCATGGAGGACGAACTTCCGAAGGTTGGCGTGACTTCAGTTCGATCACTGGCAGGGCGAGATCCGTCGCAGGGCCCGTACGCCGTGCCGCTCATGCATACGCGTGTTTCCTATATTTCACTTCATACTCATGCGGCGCTTGTGAGCGAGGTTTCTATTCGGGCAAGTCAAATTCCCTCAGTTGATGTGGTGGTCGGCAAGCTGGATGCTCCAGTGGTTGACCCCGGGGCGCCTCGCCCGCTCGAGTGGTTTGGACTTTGGAGCGGTGGTTCGCTTGCGCTTTACTTTGGGTACGATCAGCAGACGGATGAGTATTATCTTCCTTCGGGGTACGATTACTCGCGCTTCGGCATCTCGTTGAGCTTTTCAGGTGGCGAAGTGTTTCGAGTGATCGAGGATGAAGCGTTATTTTCTTTGGTGAAAGAAACCCGTTATCCTGATCTTTTCTATCGCGTTCGTTCGGGGCTGAGTGCTCATGGGGTTCGTTTCCCCGGGCAGGTGCTCGTTTCTTTCAAGGCCAACTATGTTTCAAAAGGGTTCTCGCTTCCAGGGTCTGATAAGATTGCCAATGAGGGATTTCACGGGTCATTGAGCGAGTTTGGAACTTTGGGTACTTTACTGACCAATGAGCGAGAACTGCCCTCCGTGGTGCGTGCCGAGAGTCTCCTGGATTTTTTTCCTCGTTTGAAAACCCATCTTTCATCTTCACGTAAGATCGCGATTCAGGATTTCGACTCGAAGTTAAGCCTTAATTACCAGTAGTCGATGGTGTTTGTTGCTGCAGTATTTTCTGGGCGGTAATGATCGTTCCCATTCGGCCCCTCGAGACTTCCTCTGGAGTTCGATGGCTTGAGACGACCTCTTCGTACATGCTTACGAGCGTTTTTCTATCTGAGATCTTTTTGAGATGCATCCATCCACAAAAATGACTGAGACGATCATCGCCTGCCGTTTTCTGATAGCTGATTCGGTATTCTTGGCCTGCAGCGAGTTCTTTGAGTTGCCAAGACTCTTGCCATTCGAGCGTGATAAAAAAGACAGGCTTGAGCTTGACGAATACCGTAGCTGCGCGAGTGATTGACGTGCCCAGGGGTGGTGTTTCGGAACGCACCGAAAAGGTCGTGTTCTTCGGGTTTTTTATAGTCGCGGGATTCCAAAGCACCTCAAGCAAAGACGTGATCTGAAGGTCCACCGTACGTTTAGCAGCACCCCATGCTCCGGATCGATGAGGAGCAAAATCTAACGGGCCATGCTCGATATACCCCTCGGGTTCGCTTGGGTGTGCACTCCATTTGTCAGGAGCGGCTTCGCGACAAGCAATGATGGGGCTCGTAGGGCCGGCCCAGGCGTTTAAGCGTTGAGGCTGATTTCGAAGAATCAGTGTGCCTAGAGTAGCGACCAGTAAAAGAGACAGGGTTGCCAATAAAATCGGGCGCCACCGTGAGGCACGTCGATTAGTCTGGGGTTCGAGGGGCATCATCGTGTTTCGAGTCTACCTGATCGCTTGGGGCGGGAAAAGTCAGGTCATGTTAGGACGCAGGCATGGCGTTAGCGGTTGCTTTAGCAGTGGCAGGGTTTTTAGCCGGTGGAATTGATTCGATTGTAGGCGGTGGGGGCTTGATCACATTGCCATCGCTGATTCTTGCGTTGGGCCCGGGGCCCCTAGCCATTGGATCGAATAAGATTCCCGGATTTCTTTCTGCTGCAGCGGCCCTTTGGGTTTACTCGCGCAGTCGTCTGGTCTGGTGGAAGACAGGCTTTTGGTTTTCGGTATCGCTTTTCGTCGGGGCCTGGTTCGGAAGCTCGCTCTCACCGCTTTTGCCCCCATGGAGCACTAAGCCCCTACTTCTGTTGACGGTTCCGGTGGTGCTGGCAGTTGTTTTCAGTAAAGCGCACTGGGCTCGTCGGGCCGAGCAACACTCTCAGGTAGAGCAAGAGCTTTGGGGGCAATCATGGAATACCAAGCTGTTGCTGCTAGGCTTGATCGCTGGGGTTTATGACGGTGCCTGGGGGCCTGGCGGTGGAACGTTCATGTTCTTGGCGCTCATTTTTGGCGGGAATGTTCCTCTGCTTCCGGCAATGGCTACCGCTAAGCTTGCCAATGCTGTCTCGGCGGGCGCGTCGCTGTGGAATTACTCGGCTCAGGGCCTAGTCTCGCCCGTCGAAGGTTTGGCGGTGGCAGTGGGTGCCATGACTGGCGCTTTTTTCGGCGCAAAATTGGCGCAAACTTCAGCGTCTCGGCTGGTGAGACCAGCGCTCGTGGTGGTGGCCATTTTGCTTTTGGCTCGGGTGGTTTTCATCTAGAATTTCGAAAATCACCACCCGTTCAATTCATTCAATAAAGGAGAGTTACGATGATCAGGAAGGGTCGCGTTTTTTCGGTTCTGGTTTCTGCTTTAGCGTTGTCGTGGGCGACAGGCGCCCAAGCCAAGGAGTTCGTGATCGATTCAGTTCACTCGAGCGCGAATTTTAAGATCAAGCATTTGATTAGCAAGGTCTCCGGCGGTTTCACCGATTTCGCGGGCGAATTCTCTTTTGACGAAAAAAATCCGAAAGCATTCAAAGGCGAGTTTCGCATCAAAGCTTCAAGCATCGATACCAATAACGCCAAAAGAGACGAGCATCTTCGTGGCGAAGATTTTTTCAATGCCGAGAAAAATCCTGAGCTGGTTTTCAAGGCGAAAGAGCTGAAGCCCAGTGGTGCGAACAAGTTTCGCCTTTCGGGAGACTTTACGATGCGTGGAGTAACTAAGCCGGCGACCTTTGATGTCGAGTACACCGGTGCGGGAAAAGACCTCTATGGCACCGAAAAAGTCGGCTTTACCGCTGTGACTAAACTCAATCGCAAGGACTGGGGAATGAGCTGGAACAAGGCCTTGGATGCTGGCGGTTTAGTTTTGGGTGAAGATGTTGAGATCGATGTTCAGGTCGAAGGAAATGCGAAAAAGTAAGCTTTTAGTGGCCGGAAAAGTTCGAGGCGTACTCTGGAGTGCTGGTTTTTGTGCCGGAATTCTAGGGTGCGCCTCGCCCGGTGTGCGGGCTCCGGCTGAGGCCGAAATGCGATGTCCGAGGACCGATCTGGGAGAAGTCGCCTGGGATTGCCCTTGGGCTCATTGGGTGCGGCAAGCTGAAGCTTCTGGCTTTCGTGACTTGGCTCTTCCGGCCGAGCTCGTGCGCTCGCTCGAGCTTGATGCAGCCGACCCGGCTTTGCACGAGGCCTGGGGTTGGAGTTTGAATGATGATTCTGGAGCTAAAGCCGAGATTGTTCCTCTTCCTGTGCTTCGCGAGCTTGCCGCGCGTTTTGGAGTCAAGCTGGTAAGCGAGGGCGGGGCGACTCGACAACATGCGGGCTTGATTCACACTTACGGCTACCTGTTGAGTAACCTTCGCACCCCCTTTGGCTATAAACGAGCCAGGTGGCTTTCGGGGGTGCTCGATCGTGGTCTAGGGCTTCCTGCCGGAACCCTCGGCCCGCAGCCCAGGGGCGATACCACGCTACTTTCGCGAGTGACTTTTTTGTTGATGCGCGTGGCGACTCATCGCGATCACGGAGATTGGCAGAACTGGCAGAAGCGCTTGGCGCCCCGGGCGACCCCAGAGCTTCAAGCCCTAGCGCTTCGAGGCGTTCAGCGGCGCACAGAGGAGCTTCGACTTTCGTCGGGAGAAGTCGTGCAGCTAGTGACCGATTTGGTTCCCCTCGAGCAGGACCCTGATCGCGGTCGCCTTCTGGTTTACTCGGTTCGGCGCGGGGGGCGCGTACAGTTGATCACAGGGTTTCCGGTGGATGCGCGGTTTCAGGAAAAACCGGCTCAGCGGGTACGTCCGCGATACAACGCATGGCTGGAATAAAAAAACGGGGTGAAAATCCCCGGGGTCGCTGTTAAGGTCAGGAACGACCGGTGCGGAGAGATGGCCGAGTGGTCGAAGGCACACCCTTGCTAAGGGTGCAGGGGAGAAATCCCCTCGAGAGTTCGAATCTCTCTCTCTCCGCCATTTTCTAATAATCTACTAATACGAGCAATTTTCGAACCGACTCTCGAACCAATAAACCGGCTTGCTTCCAATGTCTTGTGCCGATAGTTGGAGAATGCCCGTCCCCACTTGTCTCAGCCGAGATCCTCAAGATTGGTGATCTCAATTCCTGGTCGTGTTCTCAGATAAAGATTTCCAGCAGAAGAAATGGCAACGACCGCATCGAGTTCGCCCCGGCGAGCGAGTTCAATGCCTTCGTATGTTTCGATTGCGCGCCAGAGTTTTTCAAATTCTTCCGGTGCAAAATCTTTGATTTTACGCCCGTCTTTTACCCCTGTTTTGTCCTTCGGGAATTTGAGATAGCGCGAAGTGTTGTTTTCATGTTTCGGTGCATATCCGAGGATCATTACGCCACCCGTGCTTTGTTTGGTTGTTTCAGGATCAAAGAAAAATCGGTATCCGGGAAGGCCGCCATAATGCTCTCGATCGTACTCAGGGTTGGGTTTTCCTCGCCAGCTTCAAGCCGCTGATAATGGCGAAAGGTGATGTTGCCGATTTTCTCTGCCGCTTGTTCCTGGGTTAAGCCCTTTTTTGCGCGTACGATTCTCAGAAGGGCGGCCAATTTCACGCCAGATGAAAGCAGGTCATTCTCAAAAAGTCGCCGGCTTGCTTCCTCGAATCCATAGCCGATGGTCTTATCGGTTTTTTCGGATTTAAAAACAGTCACGATATCGCTGAGCGGTTCTCCGTAGTTCTCTTCCTTTTTAAAGAAAACCTCGGCGTAGTCGCGGTCGACGTCATAAAAAATCATCATAATACTTCTCCCTTCCGGTAGAGGGTGCGCCCCTCTTTCATTGCGACGGTCGTCATGGCAGTTGATATGAACAAACCGTTCGTCAGAACTTTAACGACGACCACCCGAAATCTTGGCTTGCCCTCGGGATGTGCTTTCGTCTGATAAAATAGCTCAACGAAGCTCTGCCGTGGGCATTCCCGGACTTCCAATGGATCAGCAAGAACGAGGCGGATATCCTCTAGAGTGATTTCGGGGTGAGATTCCCGGATGTGTTCCCAAGAGTCATCGGATAGCTCAATGTCGCGCTCTTGATAGTCTTTCAGCTTCACAGAAGTGATGTACGACATATAGGTCGTAACGTCAAGGTTCCACAGTATGCGTGGACGTTGTTTTTGGAAACAAAATGGCGCTTTCGGAGAGTCTGGAAATGCTTTGAAAATTGAGTTGTTACCGGACAGCAATTTGGAAACACTGAGTTCGAAAATCGTCTACCCGTGTCCGCCATTTTCTATTTTCCCCAGACAAAAACCGGCTAGGTGCTCACGGACGAGAATGAGAGTCTCCGCAAGTCGGATCTCGAGGTCTACCGAAACCCAGCTGCTCGCCACAAAAGCAAAATGCATGATGGTCTTCGTTCGAAGGATTTGAAGGTAGCCCTAGTAAACAAAAGCTGATTGATTTGAGGGTGCGCCGTGAAACTCTTCGATCAGAAATTTGGCGAAAACTTTTTGACAGCGGTTCCGCTGCTGCCTGGGGTTTATCGTTACTTCGATTCTTCAGGTGAGCTGATCTATGTGGGTAAGGCAATTCGTCTGAGACGCCGACTTCAGAACTACCGGAACGCCCGCCGTCTAAAAAGTCACCGCAAAATGCGGGCGATTCTTCAAAAAGCAGAGCGACTTGAATTCGAGGTTTGTAGCGATCACGCACAGGCCTGTCTGCTCGAGTTAGAAGAGATTCGTCTGCGTCGACCACGATTCAATGTCGCCTCTGCCTACTCGTTTCTCTACCCCTCGATCGGCGTGAAGGCCCTCGAAGGCACTCTTGAGCTTTTTCTAACTTCGCAGGCAGAGGTTCTGACCGAGAATCGAAAAATCCGCTGGCATGGAGTTTATCGCTCGCGAAGTCATGCTCGCGAGTTCTTTGTATCGCTCAATGAGCTCTTGGTTTTCGTCGGTCATCCCGAGTCACGCTTGAAGACCAGAGATGCGTTGCCTCGTGGGGTTTGGCGAAAAGCGTATCGAACTTTTCCTCAGGATCTCGCGTTACATCTGGATTCTTTTCTTCGGGGCGAAAATGTCGAGTTTCTCTCAGAGCTGAGTTTGCGGCTGCTTGAGAACGCAGGCGCACGGGCAAGGCGGGATGAGGTTCAGGCGGGTCTGAAGCGGTGTCTGATGTTCTGGAATCTTGAGTGCCGCCGGCTGAACGAGGTACGACGAAGCTGCGGTTTTTCGGAATACCCTGTGCCGCAGCACTGTCGTGATGAGCTTTTTTTAAGAAAGAAGCTGGGGTTGGCGTTTCGTGTTGGGGATTCAGGGCGGGGAAACGTGGTCGCCGTGGCGACCGATTTCTCATGAGTTCCGAGAGCCTGCTTTTTTAGTCGGCGGTTAAAATTTGGCGCCCGTCAAAATAAAGACGGTCGTGAGAAGACCCAGGCCTGCCGCATAAAGCGCGGGAAAGCTCCATCCCAGTTTTTCGGCAAACAGGAATGGAACAAAAAACGTCAGCGACATCGGGACACCCTGAAGAATTCCCTTAGCAAAAGCCACAGACTTCACAGGGTCTTGGTGCTCGGCGTGCGCGAAAATGAGCGCAAGCATCGAGGAAAGCGGCATCGCAATGATCCAGCCCGCAAGTCGAGGGTTTTTTCCCGCGAGCCACGAGCTGGCGGTGATGACTGCAGCTGAAATCGCAAGCTTAATAAGTGGGTGCATGTCAGAAGGCCAAAAGTTTTACTGAGGAGATTTCTTCCCGATAGACGGCGCGCTGGCCATTCTGCGTAGGTCATCGAGCCGGCTTCTCTCGGTGACGGGGAGTTCCGTTCCTGCAGATCCGGTGTAGCCAACGATCACGCTTTCTTCGAGCCTGCGATAGCAGGCCTCGGCAGTGTCGGTATGAGGGGCTCGGTGAATGCAGGCCTCGAAGTAGATCTCGTTGAGGTTCCAAAAATCAAAGTCTCGAAGCGTTTGATACGAAAGTCCGAGCGAAAGCAGCGCATCAGCGCTTTTCTCGCCTTGGGGGGCCACTTGAAGTTGTTGGTGAAGCACACTGGTGGCTCGAAGGTAGGCAACATCACCTGCTCGATCCATGGGGTAGCGCTGAGAGGCTTGAGCCAATTTCATGAGCCGTTGTGATTCAGAAAAAAGCGCCTTTTCGTTGGAAGCCAGAGTCTTGCCTGCCTTCTCGTCAGACTCCCAGGCACGAAGCGAGCGAATCCAATCTTGAATGTCGAGCCGCGTGAACTGAGGAATTCCAGCGGTTTTTTCTGCATTCTCTAAGAGCTCGCGCGCTTTCTTGGGGCTTCTCTCGACACGAATCTGAATCGCTAGCGCGATTCTTAGGGCGCGATTCCATTGCTGAGGGTTCTTTTTAGCTAGCGACTCGTCGGTGAGCACCTGATTGAGCGTGGCGCTTGCAGCCTCAAAAGATCGGCCAGCGGCAAGAAGCTCTGCCTGTTGAAAGAGTGGGAGTCCTTGTGCAAAGCCGCTCGAGAAGTCCCATTTAAGCTGCGAGCCAGCAGCCGTGCGCGAGTGACACGCGATGCAGGCGCTCGCCATATTTCGAAAAAGCGTTCGCGCATACGCCTTGTGGCCCGAGCGGTAGGCGTCAAAGGCTCGCTTCGATCCGTCCTGAAGAAGTGCAGTGAAAATACCAACGCTAGGGTCTTGGTCAGGTGACTTGCCGTGCATTCGTGCCGCTCCGTGAGCTCCTTTTACGAGGGCCTGTGCAGCAGCTTCGATTCGAGGTTCGTTGCGAGCGTCGTTGTATCGCGAATCATCGACGCTTAAGACAAGCAGCTCTTGCAGGGCCTGAAACAGGCTTTGCATATTTGAAGTCCAAGGGGTGGCTCCAGCCGATGAGGCAAGCAATACGCTGAGTGCGACGATGAATCTTTTGGTCATGCATTCCAGTGCAACAGACCTGCCGTTTGATCGCAAGGCTATAACTCGCCGCAATTTTACGCCGAATCCTGAGCTTGAGGTGAAATGTCCCGCCGCTGCAGAGATTGGACAGGAACTTGACGATCATGCTAGCACTAGCCGCATGTTTGGATTGAGTTTAGGACATTTGTTGATCTTGGGTTTCGTGGTTCTTTTGTTTGGCTATCGGCGATTGCCTGAGCTGGGATCAGCGCTGGGTCAAGGAATGGCGGCCTTTAAAAAGGGCCTAGAAGGAAAAGATCCCTCGGGTCGTGTCGAGGATCGACGAGCTGATGATCAGAAGCAGCTCAAAGGATAAATGTCAGACAGCTTTTTTTGGGGGGTAACGGAATGTTGAATCGATTGATCTTGGCAAGCTTTGCAATGTTGGCCGTTCATGGCGCGATCTCGGAGATCGCTAACGGTGGAGCGGACTGTTTGTCTCACCCTAAGTCAGAGTGGATTTCTGAGGGTGAGATGAAGAAGCGCCTCGAAGAACAGGGCTATCAGATCAAGAAGTTCAAAGTAGACGGCAATTGCTACGAAATTTACGGCAAAGATCGAGACGGGAAACGTGTGGAAATTTATTTCGACACCAAGACCGGTGCTGTCGTTAAATCGCAAGTTCGCTAATGGTTCGGTTTTGGGATCCTCTTGTGCGCCTGCTGCACTGGGGGTGGGCAGCGATCATCATTCTGAATCAATGGGTTTTGGAAGATGGCGGCCCATGGCATGAGCGTTTGGGGTATTGGGCTTGTGCTTTTGTTTTGATTCGAGTTTTTTGGGGCTTTTTTGGCTCTAAAAACGCGCGCTTTTCTGAAATTTTGAAGGCATGGCCGCCCCGGGGTCAGTTTGTTAGCCATCTCAAATCTTACTTAGCTCATCGTAATGAGCGATACCTGAATCACCCGCCTCTGGCGATGATCGTCATGTCAGCGATGCTGTCTTTGGTTTTAGCTCTAGGCCTCACCGGCTGGTTGATGGATCAAGAGGCTTTCTTTGGTGTCGAGTGGGTTGAAGAGACCCATGAGGCACTGGCTTCGATTTTGATCGCCCTCGTTTTTGCTCATGTCGCAGGTGTTCTTCGCGCGAGTTTTTTAGAACGCGAGAATTTGATTGCTTCGATGATTCACGGAAAGAAGCGTCAATAACTTCGCGCTTGAGTTTGCCTCTTCATCTGCCGATCCCCCTTTAGATATGGTGGGAGAAAAAATAATGCGGCGACTCGTTGGGTGGCGGTTCAGTGGGGTTTGGGCTGTTATCTTTTTGGCGTTCTTGCAGCGCCCTTCAATCTCGTCAGCAGTTGCCGAGGAATCTGCCCAGTGCACCTCGCTTTATGCGCGACTGATCTCAGGTGACGTCTATGAAATTAGAGCTGATTCAAAGCCCAAGTTTCGGTATCCGCGCGGATTTGAAGGAAAACCTAAGAAGCACCTGCAGTTTGGATTCGAGAGCGAATACACGACAGATCAATTACATGGGTTTGTCATGCATTATGCTCCAGATGCGGAGCTTGGGATCTCACTCACTGATTGGAAAGCCTTATCTATAGACGAGCGAGTGAGATGGTTTCAGTCGAACCTTTCAAGAGTTTTTCCGGAAAATCGTCGACCGGGAAAGCTTTCGCTCTTTGATCGCCCCTCAGACGGAGGGTTTCTTCCGGAGCGCCTGATTCGAGATAGCACCGGAAATATTGAAATCATCGTCGGGCCCTTTGACACCCTTGAGCAATGGTATGCCGCCGGTAGTGTGATCAATCGTCTTTTTGGGGCGGGTTCGATGCAGGCGATGCTTTCAGTGCCGCGTGAGGCGTTTTTTCGTGACTCGAGCGTGAGAAACGTTCACGAGATTGATGGCTTCTTTGCATTCTTCTCAGACTATGATGCTCTCGAAAAGCTATCTCAGGGGTACACCCGCTTCAGGGCGTCACCAAACCGCAGAACGGCAAGAAGCTTCGAGCACCCTTTTCTTGGACCGATGACCAAGCAAAAGCGTGAGCTCATGGCTAGTCATTTATCGTTTCATTCCAGAGGGGAAGGCTATGATGCGCAGGCACTTGCGAAGGTCTCGACCTCCGATGACTCTTATAAGTACGTGGGTACCTCGGCCTACCGACCAGATGTTGTCGGAGCGAGCCGGCCTGCCATTGAGGTGCGCGACGCACACAATAACTTCGAGCTGCTCTTTGAGAAAGTCGCGAGAAATACATTTTACTTAGAGAACGGCTGGAATGCGTTTCTTGGGGCAAGTGAGCTGAGGTCTTTTGATCCTTCGCAAGCGTTCCTGAGGCTCGACCCTTCGGCCCAGGCCATGTTGAGTACCGTGTTTCCCAATCGGGCGAAAGCAGGTGAGCAGTACACCGAGTCAGAGCTTGCCGCCCTGGATGTCTTCAAAAATTTCGCCTGGCCCCTTCGAGATTGGGAGGGGCATTTTTCTTTTTATAGGGATCCCGATTTGAAGAAGAGGGTGTTAGCGGCGCAGTCTGCTTACGCTGCTCGACTAAAGGAGATCGGTAAGCAGTTCCTAGCGGGATCGCTCTCGCAAGAAGACGCTGCAGTTCAGGTTCAGGGGGCATTGGTGACCTTTGCCCACGAAAGCTCACTTCGAAAAATTTTTCAGGAGAAAGAAAAAACTTTGGCGGCCCGCTCTACTCGCGATGGAAAGGGCACGAGTAACATCATTCGGGAAGTTTCGGCTCAATCGGGTCCAATCAAGGATTTTTTTCCCGAAAAATTTCTGGCTGGCGACATCCGACGGCGGGTCGATTCTTTTGTGGCCCGACATCCAAAACACGTTCGCCTCGCCCCCGATGTCGAATTTACGATGGATGCTTACACTGGCAAGCGGCCACTCGTTGTGGTTTCAACTGCCGGGCTTACCGAGGCTGAGAGCAAAGCGCTGCGAGAGGATTACCTCCGGCATATTTCGCACGAGAGCGTGAGCTTCCCTCTTTCTGAGGGAGGGGGGCACCTTTATAGTCGCATTGGCAATCGAGTCGTGGATTATTTTGGATGGTGGAATAATCGAGACTATGCTCTTTCGTCGGGCGAGCGCTTAGAAGCGGTTTTAGCGATGAACGCAGAAGAGTCGCTACGCCTTCGCTCTTATGTGGCGAACGTTAATTCGAACGCTAGAGAGGTTGTCGGCTTGAACAGCTACCAAGGAGCGTCGGATGTTAGGGGTACTCTGAGTGATAATCGTCCCTTAACTGGCGGGCATAATTGCACCAGCTGGATCTGTACTTCGCCGATTGGAGAAGAGGGAGAGACGCTTTACCAGCTGACGGGCGCAACACGTGAGATTGAGGTTCATACGAATCCGGGGTGGTGGACGAATTGGTTGACCACTGGAGCGAAAGCAGACCGGGTGCCTGCAGTGTTCTTTTGGACGAACCGACCGCTGGATCAGGCCTTGGCAAATCGGGTTCAGGGCGGAAAGTTTCGCTGGGACTTCGCGCGACACTAGTTTCAAACTCGATACGGCGGATTTTTTTTGACAGATCGACAACGAGCGTTGATTGAAGGGGAATGAATCTTCTTCAGGGTTGGACTCTCGCCACACTTCTCGTGATTTGCCCGACAGGCGTCTTGCATTCAGGCGAGGCAGAGTCTCCGCAAGAACGGCCTTTGGCGCTAGTCTATCGTGGCGCCGGAAGTTGTCAGGAAGGCTGTTCCGAATCTTTGGCACAAATTGCGGAGCGCTCGGGTTTCCGTGTTCAGTATGTAGGCCCAGATGAGGCTGACTTGGATATTTTTCAGCGCGCAAAGCTTTGGATTCAACCGGGCGGGCGGGCCTTAACTCAGGCTAGAAAAATGTCGCCCGCGCTCAAGCTGCGAATTATCGAATTCGTAAAGCAAGGTGGCTCCTACGTGGGGATTTGTGCAGGGGCCTTCCTTGCGGCAGAGCAGTTTGGCTGGGGCGGGGCGCCTGGAAGAAAAGTGCTTGAGCGTGGGTTGGGTCTTATTCCAGGTTTTAGCGGCCTCTATTCTCCCGCAGGTAACGAGAACGTACTGCTAATGAACTCAGATTGGTTGGGTTTTGGAAAGCGGGAGCTTTACTGGGAGCTTGGTCCTGACTTTCGTGGTGAAAGTCTTTGGGGCTCGTCTGTTGAGGTACTATCTCGATATCCCGAGGGACTGCCTGCTACGGTTCGAAGTACCTTTGGTAAGGGCCGAGTCTATGTGACGGCCTTTCATCCCGAGGCTCCGCAAGCCTGGCGCGATTACTACCAACTAAAGGATTCCGACGGGGTTGATTTTGATCTAGTCACTGAGATGATTCGGTGGACAACCTCTCTTGTACCGTAAAGGGGCGTGAGTCGCGGGCTGAAAAGATGCCTGCCTGTTTGCGGCAGCTTCTTAGTCGTGTAAACGGTAGGCTGATCAGAAGATTCTCTTCGGCTGCGGCTTCAGTTAAGACTCCTGAAAAATGATCGTCATAGGGCGAAAACGCGGATGCTCGTGATCGATAGGAGCCTGTAGGTCCTTGGGTGGTTCCGGTCACTACTGTGAAAGCATAGTGCTCTACAGCACGGGCTTGGCATCCCACTCGAACCCGTTGTAACCCGGCCGCCTCAGTCATAGACGGGCATAAAAACAGTTCCGGCGACTTTCCGTTAAATGCTGCCGAAAGTGCCGCAAACTGGATGTCGTAACAGATCAGGATTTGACAGTATACGCCACGAAACGAGAACGGACGAAGCTCTTCCCCTCCTTCCCAGCCCCATGCTCTTTCGTCTGGAGTGAGGTGAATTTTTTCCTGACTAAATGAATTTCCATGCCCATCGAAAAGGACCGAGAGGTTTCTGATTTTTCCAGACTTGTGCGACGGCGCTGGAACGGAGCCTGCCAGAATTCCAAGCCCTCGCCTTCGGCTCTCCGTCGCGAGGTGCTCAAGAAGAGCCGGAACGTGCTCGCGAGCAATCCACTCTAGATTTTTTTGATCCTGTTCGAGCGAACCCCTCGGAATCAAGTCGAGAGCGAAGAGCTCTGGCAGCATGAGGAGATCAGCAGAACACCGGTCTGCTTCTTCGATCAGCTTGCTTGCTTTACTTCTGACTTGAGTTAGAGAGCACGCACTCTCAACGGGGTATTGAACTGCTAAGATTTTTAAATCATTCATCGAGATGGGTCTTTCCATTACTGATCAAAACAGCCTTTTTAACGGCATTTTTAGCAAGCGAGACGGCGATGGTACTAATCTGTAAGATCACAGCATCAGGAACGGTCTCTTTTTCGGCCTGATCCTGCTGGAGGGCTCCAGCGAAGAGGATGTCGCCGTCAAAAGGAGTGTGAAAGGGCTGAATGCAAGACGCAAGGGCTGCGTGAGCCGAAGAGGCAAGTCTTTGCAGCTGATTCCTTGATAGGGGGATGTCGGTGTAAATCATACTGAGCGTTGTGTTTGATCGAGGTGCGGGGGGTTCGTGAAGAAGCTTCGATCCGAAAAGCGCTCCAAAATCCTGTTCCTCAAGAACGATGTTGCCGAGTGGGTTCAATACCACCGCAAAAACTAGTGAGCCCCACGCCGTTTTTTGAACCGAGATGCCTTGGCCTGAGAAAAAAGTTCCATCCTGTTGAAGCTTATTTGCAGTGGTATTGATTCCCGCCCCGGCGCGGCCCGACACAAAAATTGTAGATGCTTCCTTCAGGAGGGTGAAGCCAAGCGAGGAATCGGGATAAGCGAGCGGAGCTTTGAGTCTGGGACCAAAATCGTAGACGACGGCACCAGGAACTGAGGGGATGTCAGAGAACCGAACCGATTTCTTGCCTTGAGTTCGGTCGAGAAAGAGGGCCTTACGTAAGCCATCAGAAGCTTCGAGACCCATGGTCGATCCACCGGCAAAAACCAAAGCATCAATGACGTTCGAATAGCTTCCAGGATCTAAAAGCGAGGTCTCGCATGCAGCAACCGAACCTCCGCGCGAGTCATAAACAAAAGATGCCCCGTTGGGAAAATAAAAGGCCGTTGCGCCAGTTTCGCCACTCGAATCAAGAGAGGAAGCGAAAAGAATACCAGGAACCGATAGAGCCTCGCTCATACTGTGCATACCAACGACCTAGCACAGCCACGAGAGTAGGAAAATGTACGACTCCGCCTCGAGCAATCGAAATCAAAGAGTCAGGGCAGAACCAGGTAGGGAAAATGCTGGTTGGGCGTCCACCACCAGCCGCTGCCTTCAATCCACTCGGGATTTTTGGGGTGGGTCTTCGGTTTTTTCAGAAAGTGCCAAGTGGGATCAAGAATTCTTCCATCGGCGAGCTCAATCAAACTGTGCCCGGTATTTTGGTACGAAGGCCCCGAGAAAGAGCCAAAGCCGGTGCGAAGCCGGTGAGGAATGCCAGCCTCTTCCAGAAGCAGGCTGGCCAGTAGGGCCTGATGAATACACATGCGACAGCCCTGGTTGGTGAAGAAAAGCTCGAATGGGGTCACGGGTTTTTTTTGTCCCAAATCAAAGACTGCCGGCCCGGTGCCCTTACCCCAGAAGTCTGAAAAGATCTGTGCGGCAGCAGGAGACATCCGGAAAGCGTTCGGGGCCTGAACCCTTCCCTCGGCAAGCGTGCTGAGACTACTCTTATGATTCGAGATGAAATTGAACTTAGAGGATTGAGCGATCTTCTCGAGAAACCGCTCGCGATCGACCGAGGGGTCGAACCCATTGCTTTTCATCTCAGCCAGGATTCGGCTCACCTCTCGCTTTAGAGGCGAGCCCTCGTTGAGGTCGACTAACAGAAAGGATCCTTCTGGATAGCCATCAGAAAGAATGAACTGGCGAGGCCATCGGTCGGCGGCGCTCTGGGCAGCCAAGTCGCGCAATTGGGCGCCGGTGATTCCCTGGGGTGACGGGACCATGACACTCACGATGACTCCGAGATCGCCAGGATTAAGCCGGTAATTCTGGATATGAGCCACGCCAGCTTCGACGCTTTGAATTCGAGATTCGATCAGCTGCTCGAAGGCTCGAATGCAGTCCCGAGAAGAAGCATCGACGCTTCTGGGCGTCACGAATGTGGCAACCAGTAGGGCCGCAATCAGAGCCGGTATTCTGCCATGGCGAAATTTAAGCACCTTTGAAGGCATTCTCTTTCTTCTCGGGTCGATCTTTTAGGTTCTACAGGATTTTCTCGTGTGGAGGCTCACGCAGAAAAGAGTCCGTCGAGATGCCGGAACCTTGACGTCATCTCTTTCAGATATCCTCTTCACGCGACTAATAACTCCTCGTTATACTTAGATCACGTTATGAAGATCAAACTCTGGGGAACTCGCGGCTCGTTGCCATCGCCACACATGCCTTCAGGTGTCGAAAAGCATTTGATTCAGGTCCTGAAGATGGCTCTTGAGGAAAAGCTCAAGCCCAGTGAAGCAGAAGAATTCATTCGCTCGCTTCCGCGCCATAAGAGCGGAGGCTTTGGCGGAAACACTCCATGCGTGAGTGTGTATTCAGCTACAGGTAAAACCCACCTGATTATCGATGGTGGCAGTGGAATTCGGCTGCATTCGTACGAGCTCCTGCAGGGTCCTTGCGGGCGGGGTAAGGGCGAAGTGCATCTTTTCTTTACCCACTTTCATTGGGATCACATTATCGGACTTCCCTTCTTTGTTCCGATTTTTATCCCCGGCAACATCGTGCATGTTTATTCAGTTCAGCCAGAGCTTCCAGAGGTCTTCGAATCGCTTTTTAAGAAGCCCTTTTTCCCCGTTCCGCTCGATAAACTGGGAGCCAAAATCGTCTATCATCAACTCGAGCCTCGAGTGCCCTATCAACATGGTGAAATGACCATCACACCCTATCGTTTAGATCATCCCGATCCATGTTGGGGTTTTCGGATTGAGTCGGGCGAAAAGGTCTATTCGCATTGTGTCGATACCGAATGTACGCGGGTATCCAGA
>JBDLQW010000165.1:0-9214 GCA_039800365.1 Pseudomonadota bacterium | reverse complement strand
GACCGTGCTACTCTAAAGTGGCGATGACTCCACTTTACGAATACTCTTGCGACTCGTGCAAACATCATTTCGAAGAACGGGTTTCGACAGCGCAGACCACTCCCCCCCCTTGTCCCAAATGCGGTAAAGATCAGGTAAAAAAACAAATCTCTCGTTTCGCTGTTGGTGGCCAAGGTGATTTACGAGAAAGTACGGTCCACGGCTGTCACGGCCCCTGGAGCCCCCCGGGATCCCAAACCGACGGTAGTGGCGGCTGCGGCTCCTGTGACTAGGGCCAAAAAAACCTCTAAAAGTCGATTCACCTCGGCCTGCTCACGAACGTACCATTCTGCAGCAGAGGCATCGCTCTGCCCCACACGAATACCCAAAAAGCGCTCGCCTCGAGCCTTTCGAAAAACATCCTCGTCGGTCTCTTCGTCCCCGATGTAGACGAGATGAGTGCGCCGTGACGCTTCTAATAAACTTAGGGCAGCCTCACCCTTATCCGAAAGACCTCGAGGAATCAGACTCAAGCTCTCCGTTCCAGGGATGACCCTGAAATCGCCCACAGCCTGAGAAATCTGACGAACCTCTCGGGCAAAAAGCCGTGCACGATCAGAAGGCACCGCCCGCCAGTGGAACGTCAGCGAAAGCCCCTTATGTTCAAGCGCTTCGTGCGGAAGGTCTTGTAAAAGCGGCGACCGTTTAAAGGCCTGCAATAGCTCTCCAAGAAGAGCCTCGGCCTCTTGCATGACCTGCAGATAGGGCTCTGCCCCAGGCCCCTCAAATTCGCCTCCATGATTTCCCGCAAGCACCAGGCGATCCAGGCCGGAAAGGCGGGCCGACAAATCCGAAAGACTCCTTCCCGAAACCACCCCAACCCCAGTGGCCTCACTCAGGCGCCCCAAAAGGGCGCGCGTCAGCTCAGTTAGCTTTGCGCCATCACGAAGTTGAGAGAGCTCGGCCAAAGTACCATCGAAGTCAAAAACGACCATCGGATGAAACACAAAAAACTGCGTTAATCTCTGCAGCCCAGCGGATGACAAGATTTCTTGCATGAACCCCTCGCCAGCGAAGCGTGAAGCAAAAAGGGTTCCTTCGGAATGGTGCTCTCGGACAGACTCGAACTGTCACGGGTTGCCCCACTGGTTCCTAAGACCAGCGTGTCTACCAATTCCACCACGAGAGCGCTGACGATGGTCAGCTGGATAACACACTGAACTGAAACCGGCACCCCAAAAATCACGAGGCCAGCTTGGGGTCCTTTTCTCGGCTTTTTTCCACTTCCTTCTTTAGGCGCTCCAGCTCCACTTTCTGCTCCTGAATGACAAGTTCCAGCTGATCCATTTTCTGTTTCTGTCGGAGGGCCACTCGCTGGGCCGCCTCAAGCGTATTCTTCGCCTCAGCGCCTCGAGCCTCGTCAGGATTAGTGCTCTTCTGGCGCTTTAAATCCTCAATTTGCTTAGCCTGCCGCTCGAGCTTCTTCTGAAGCTCTTGATGAGCCACCAGTGAGACAGTGTTCTTGCTTCGCTGTTCGTTGGCCTTGGCAGCCTGATCTTGAAGCTCCGTGATTCGAGCTTTGAGTGAGTCGGATTCATTTCTAGCCATCTGCAGCAGCTTTTGCGACTGTTGAAGTTTGTGCTTCGTCGCTGAGTCATCTTCAGTCGTTGTCGTCATCTTCGATCGCTCGAGCGAAATCTGCATCTTGGCAAGCTGCTCTTTCATACGATTGATCTGCACATTCTTGGTCTTGAGGGTCTCATCACGCTCGCGAATTTGTTGCTGGAGTGCATTTTCACGCCCCTTAAACTCGATTTCCTTCGATCGAAACGAGGACTTAAGCTTTCTAGAAAGCTCAACAATTCGACTTCGCTCAGCGTTCAGTTCAGCCGTGAGATTGTCGACCCAACGCTCGGCTCGAGGCGATTGCAATTCGGCAGGAATCGAAAGCGCATCCTTAGGAATAGCGCTTTCTAATTGCCCAGTAGCGAGGTCGATATCTCCTGTGGTTTCTGAGGATTCTGCTTTACTCGAGGCACTCGACTTCTCGCTCCTTCCAGGATCCGAAGCCGAATCGCCGCCAGTGCTCTCAGATCTCTCATCGCCGCCTTCATGAATTGGCAAACGAGCAGCCGAATCAGCCTCTTGAGGGGCCAGAGCCTCCCCGTCATCACGAGTAGGCTCCACGTCTTGTTTGCCAGCAACTAGCCCCTTCAATCGCGAGAAAAATCCGCCTTTCTTAGACGATTCTTCCGGAGACGATTTCGAAATACGAATTTCCTTTGGCCGATCATCTTTAGGCTTTTCTGATGCCTTCAGAACGATCTTCTGCTCTTCCACCTCTTGATTTTCTTTAGACGCCTCGATGCGAACGACATCCGAGCCTGCAATTCCTAACTTCTTGGCTCGAATTCTCTCGACCATCTCCTGAGCATTCTTTGCGCCATGAACGAGAACCTCTCCGGTCACTGGAGGCCTCTCGTCTTTCGATCGAGACTTGAGAAGGCTCGAATAGTCCATATCCCCCAGTGCGGTGACCTCTTTCACTGGAGGCGCTGCTTCCGGCTCTCCAGTGAATAACACCAGGTCAAGCGCCGCGAGATCCTTCCCCTTCTTCCTTCCCCAATCATGAATCGCGCAGATCTCGATACGCTTGCCTTTCGCGTCGCACTTCAGGACCACTCGCTTCGAATTCTCGCAAAACTGAAGCAGTAATTCATCAAACGCAGCTCCAGGCTTACGCCCCAGAACTCGTTCTGAGATCCCATCCCATCGCAGCACTGAAAACTCTCGAATTCCAAACGAGAACGACAAGGCAAAATGCTCCTCATCCATCCCGCACTCGAACTGAATCGGTGTGCAACCATCAAACACTCGGCTGACCCCAAGAATTCCCTCGAGAATCAACAAATGAAGCACATACTCATCGGGACCTGACTCGCGCAAACGCGCGGCAACCAGGTCGGCAGCGCGGCCCAGCCCCCCAGCATCGAAAAACACTTCATGAAAGACCCTGCCCTCCGAAGACACGAGTCCGGCCGCGCCATTCGAGCGCACCGAACGCAGTCCAGGAGGAGCAGATCCCTTCTGGGTCATCCAGCAACCTCCAAAAATCCGCTCTCTCCCAAAATAGAGGGAAGCACCTGCTTAGAGTCGATCAATTCGCGCCTGAGCCTTCGCATCCGCGAATCCAACTTAGTTCGAACGCTCGCTCCAGAGAAATCGGTCAGCGTTATCGGATGAAGAGGCATCTCGCTTAGCAGCACATTGCGAATCCAATCTTCGCCAATATCAGGCCCCCGATATCGGCCCCCCATTCCACAAGCTTCGAAGACCCCACGGCGCAGCGCTTGAAGCCAGTCTAAATCGAAGAAATCTAAATGAAGCGCCTGCCACACGATCCACGACGACTTCATGACCGCTTGCTCGTAAGCTTCAAGATCTCGATCATGAACGGCCTTCATGAGATCGCCAGGAAAAGCCCCACAGACTTCGCTCACGAAAACGCTAACAAAAAAGGGCTCAATCAGGCCTTCTCCAGACCAGAGCGGCGCCGTCATCTGAACCCAAGCATCCGAGACTTCAAAAGGTGCGGGACGCAGACCCTCACCCGACTTGAGCCCCTCTAGCAACCAGAGCGCTGACTTCCCGGCTCTTCGATAGGGGATCACTTGCTCGATAAACGGCGGAAAATACAATGCCTCAAACTTCGATGCCTTCTCGAGGTCGTCCTCTGTGAGAAAATCCATGGGCGCTTTGATGGCGAGAAACTTTTGGTTCGTCGATAAGAGCGCATACAAGGGCGCCGGAAGCGGAACGCAAGCCTGCAACGAATCAACGGGGCAAACCCTCATTTCCTTCGCGCGATCCAACGGCAATTTCTTTCGAGTGAAGTTCATTTTCCCCGCTTTACTTGAAGCCACGCCCTCAGAACTGAGACGTATCCTCTCGTTTAGCGTATCGGAGCCTGAATCAAACGATTAAAGCCTTTAAATCCAATCACTTTGACTTATTCTATCAGGGCTCCGACAAAAAAATGATGCCCCTCTCAACCAGGAGCATGGCACCGAAACCGATGCTCGCCATTTTGCGTTTCATCAGGATAGCTCTGCACGCAGCGATCCACGGCTTTTTGACAGCGAGGATGAAAGTGACAACCCTTTGGCGGATGCAGCGGTGAGGGAACATCCCCCTTGAGCATAATCCGATTCTTTCGACGACTTGGATCTGGGATCGGAATCGCCGAAAGAAGCGCCTGCGAATAAGGATGCCGCGGATTCGCATAAAGCTCTTCAGCGGGCGCCACTTCGACGATTCGCCCCAAGTACATCACAGCGACGCGATTCGAGATATGTTCAACCACCTTAAGATCGTGAGCGATGAACAAGTAAGTTAATTTCAGTTCTTTTTGAAGGTCTTGAAGGAGATTGATGATTTGAGCTTGAATGGAAACATCCAGTGCAGAAACCGGCTCATCGCAAACAATAAATTCCGGCTCAACCGCCAACGCTCTGGCGATACAAATTCGCTGTCTTTGCCCGCCTGAAAACTCATGAGGATAGCGTTGCAACGATTCGCGTCGCAACCCGCAAAGATCCAGAAGGCGATAGATCTTCGACATCTTTTCATCACGGTTTCCAGCCAATCTGTGAACCTCGATCGGCTCAGACAAGATCTCCTCAACGGTCATTCGTGGATTTAACGAAGCGTAAGGATCTTGAAAAATAATCTGCATTTGTCGGCGCAGACGCCGCATCTCGGGCTCGCTTAGCGTCGTGATGTCCTGACCCTTGAAAAAAACCTGTCCTGCCGTTGGCTCAATCAGCCGGAGAATGCAGCGACCCAAGGTCGATTTTCCACAACCCGACTCGCCCACCAGCCCTAAGGTCTCACCACGAGCCACCGAGAAGCTCACTCCTGAAACTGCTTGTACCGCACCGATCTCTTTTCCGAGCAGTCCCCCACGAACGGGAAACCGTTTTACTAAATCGCGGACCTCTAGAAGTGGGGTCATTCTAAATCCCTCACGCAACGAATCTGATGTTCGATTCCGACCGAGCGCAGCTCAGGCTCCACTCCGCGGCACGACTCTGAAACCCACCCACACCTTTCCTGAAACCGACAACCCGGCGGCAGGTCCAGCAAATGCGGCACAAGACCCGGAATGGCTTCAAGGCGTGCCTTCTTCACCTGCCCTGCCGAGTCACTGACGATCCCGGGAATACTCCTCATGAGACCTCGCGTGTAAGGCATTTTCGGATTGCGAAAAAGCTCCTGAACCGGAGCCTGCTCAACGACCCGCCCCGCATACATCACAACGACCTCATCAGCCATTTCAGCAACGACACCTAAGTCATGAGTGATCAAAATCAGGCCCAAACCCACCTTCTGCTGGAGGTCTCTGAGCAGGTCTAAAATCTGAGCCTGTATGGTCACATCCAACGCCGTAGTGGGCTCATCTGCAATCAAAAGCTGAGGGTCGCAAGACAAGGCCATTGCGATCATCACTCGCTGGCGCATTCCCCCAGAAAGCTGATGGGGATAATCATCGACACGCTTTTCTGGCGACGGAATGCCTACGAGCCGAAGCATCTCGATCGCCTTATCTCGAGCATCACGAGAGCTCAATTTCTGATGAAGCACAATCGCCTCGATAATCTGATTTCCAACCGTATAGACGGGGTTCAACGAAGTCATCGGCTCTTGAAAAATCATTGAAATCTCATTGCCGCGAATCGATCTCATCTCAGACTCAGAAATCCCCAAAAGATCCCGACCCTGGTAGAGAATCCGCCCTCCGACGATTCGACCGGGAGGCGATGGCACCAATCTCATGATGGAGAGACTGGTCACGCTCTTCCCACACCCTGACTCACCGACAATTCCGAGCGTTTTTCCCTTAAAGACCGAAAAACTCACGTCATCGACGGCCCGAATCTCGCCTCGTTCCGTAAAAAAAGAGGTGCTTAGGTTTTGAACTTCTAATAGCCGATCCGTCTCTTGCCTCATGACTCTTCCTTCAACTCAATTTTCTCGCGATCTTTCCAGCGTACTTTTACCTGTCCCACAGGAGACTGAATCTCCCAGCGACGAGCCCATCCTTCTGCTGGATCTGGATCGTCACGATTCAGCTCGAGCGTTTTATCAGCAGCGATTCGCCAAAAAACCTTTTCAACCCAAGGCTGAAGATTCCATTTCCTCAATCCAAATCGCCAAATCGCTTCTCCACCCTCGTCCCGCCCTTCCAATTGGTCATCCGGCGTCCAAGCCCAAGTCAGCCGCATTAGCTCTGCCTCGTTGGGACACGGTATTTGATCTATAAAAAGTTGTGCTGCCAGATCCAGGGGGATCCCTCCCCAAGAAACAGCGTTTTTTCGAGATGCCCGCTCTTTTGCAGTCTCTACCTTGAACTCGTGACCCCGAATTTCAATTAAAGCCGCCCTCGCCCCCAGAAGCTGCGTGATTTCCATCCAAAGCTCTTGCGGCTTGCCAGGCACCGACTTCGCTCGAACTCGAGCCGGAAACTGCCCCGAGGCTTCCTTCGACTTGGCTTTCATCCAGACAGAGCCCTTGATCTCAAGCGGCCCATGAACAGAACACCAACTCCTCAGCAGATCACGGGGGTCGGCCCGTTGATCTTGAGTCAAAACATGAGCGCAGGAACCCAACGTGAATGACAACAGCACCCAACCACGAAATAATCTCCCGCGAGATTGCATGACCCCAGTCTATCACTGCCTGGGTAGGGTTTGTCGCTCACTCTTTTTTGTTGCTATCATCGGCCAGATTCGACTTTTCTTTTTCCCCGGCAGGAACGCGCGCTACCGAATGAGGCAGGGTTTTTTCACCTGCACGAGCAAGCTCTGTTTTTAAATTCTCAAGCTTGACCACCAATTTCTGGCGGTCTGAATCCTTCTCACTTAGGCGTGCCGCCTCGGCGTAAAGGCGAACCGCTCGTCCTGCAAATCCCGATCGAACATAGGCGTCCGCCAGATGCTCCAACACCGTTGGCTCCTCTGGAGCGAGCTTCACCGCGCGTTCGAGCTGCACGACGGCCTCGCGTACTTTTCCGACAGTAAAGAGGTACCAGCCCCAACTATCCACGAAGTAGCCATTATCGGGCCTGAGCTTGATGGCAAGCTTCAGATACTTTTCGGCATCCTGTAGTCGAATGCCTCGGGTCGTATAAGTATATCCGAGATAATTCAGGGCCTCAGGATGATCCGGACTAATTTTCAATACGGCTTCCATCTGGGCAAGGCCATCATCGATCCGACCCTCACGATCGTAAAGGCTGCCGAGATAATAACGAACTCGCTCTTCATCCGGAAAAACCTGAATCGCTTTCTCAAGGACGGCGATGGCACCCGTAACGTTCTTCATCTCGTCCTCGAGACTCGCCAGGTAAAGCTGCAAATTCACCTGCTGAGGCGCACGCTCTACAGCTTCGACCATGACTACTCGCGCGCCCCCGAAATCACCCGCCTGTTTCTTTAAGAATGCCATGTGAATTCGAGCGTCGCCGTACATCTTGCTCTCAGGAGTAATCTTTGAAAGCACCGAGATCGCTTGATCTGACTTTCCCTGCTCTTCACGAACATTTCCCAGATAATAAAGAACACGGTCTGAATCAGGAGAACTTTTGAGGACTTCCTCGAAGGTGCGAGCGGCCCGGTCGAGGTGCTTAAGTTCCATTTGAACGAGTCCCAACTTCACACGGGCATTCAAGTCATCGGGATCCGCTAAAGCGATCGACTCTAAATACGGCTCAGCTTCGGAGTACTTTTCCTCCTTCAGTAAAATCGTCGAAAGTCGATGCGCCGCAGCCGAGTCTTGAGTTGCCTCAAAGGCCTCTCGATAGACCTTTTTGGCTTCATCATTCTTTCCTTTTTCCTCGTAGAGAAAGCCCAGCCCTAAATAGGCTTGGATGAAACCAGTCTTCAGTTCAATGGCCCGCTGATAGGCTTCGACAGCTTCATGAAAACGCCCCAGGGTTCGAGCATTTCGTGCCAAATAAAACCACGCTAAGTGAGACTCCGAATTCTTCTTGAGAAGCTGCCGAAAGGCCGCTGTCGACTGATCGGTCTTGCCTAGCTCAAAGAACACTTGTCCCACATAGAGGGCAGCTTCCTCGCTTGAAGGGTCGAGCTTCAGTGCCGTTTGATACTCCTGAAGAGCAGCCTCGCTTTGACGGCTGGCCGAATAGATTCCCCCCAGCATCATGTGGGCATCGGTCAGCTTGGGGTCGAGCTCAACGGCCCTTTTCGCAGCCTCTAAAGCCTGAGCCACATCGCCCTTACGAACCCACTCTGCAGCAAGCCGAGTATGCACCCAAGCCGATAAGGGGTCATATACTAACGTCAGTCGATACTCTTCGATCGCTCGGTCGGTGCGGCCTTCAGCCGAATAGGCCTGAGCAAGGCTGTAATGATATTCGGCACTTGCGCCATTATCGAGGCCCCCTTTTGCGGCCTTCGCCTTGAGGCGCTCGCCCCCGGGAGCTTCTGAAACCGTCGAAACCGGTACCATTGCGCAAGACGCAAGATGCAACGCTAAAACCCCGGTTATCGTGCACTTTGGCAGCCTTCTCATGCGTTTGGTCATTGAGAACTCCCCTCGCTCTCAGTCTCATCGACGGTTTTGAGTCGATCCTTGACCCCAGAGATGCTTTTAAGAGCTGGAATACCTCCTGCAGAAGCGGGCCTGCGGCGCGCGGCACTAGCGTTACGGAAGCTGCGGGTCGGGTGAGGAAAGCTTTTTCAGGGATGGACCCTGTTGACTTTGCCACACCGAGTTGTTAACTGCCTGCGAAAGACATGATGACACATTGTGCTATCCCGCCAAAGATTGGTCGGTCGGCACGATTCACGTCATGATTTTGGCTTCTCAGGTTTTTTAGGGGGAATTATGAAAGAGAGCACAAAGGAAATGAAGATCATTAAGCGTTACCAAAACCGCAAGCTCTACGACACTCATGAGTCGAGCTATGTGACTTTGGATGAAATCGCCAAAATGATCAAAAATGGCGAAGATCTGCGCGTGATCGACAATAAAACCAAGAACGACATCACCGCCTCGACCTTGACTCAGCTTCTTTATGAAAGCGAAAAGAAGGCAAAAACTCAGCCTTCAGTTGAGCTTTTGAAGGAAATCATCCGTCACGGCGATGGCTCCTTCTCGGGCTACATTCAAGCTAAAGTCAGCTCTGAGCTGGCTCGCTTTGATAGCGACTTGG
>JBDLQW010000164.1:0-10371 GCA_039800365.1 Pseudomonadota bacterium | reverse complement strand
CAGCTTATGGTCTTTCGAATGTGATTTCGGTGGCGGCCTTAGATCTAGAAGGCGATTTGACGCCGGCCTCAAACTGGGGAAAACGCAAAGTGCATTTGGCTGCTCCAGGAAAAAATATCTTGAGCTTGCTTCCCGGGGCAAAAGTGGGGCCGATGTCTGGCACCTCGCAAGCCACTGCATTTGTCAGCGGAGTGGCAGCACTGCTTCTGTCTCGTGATCCTTCTCTGACTCCGCAGGAGTTAAAAGCTCTTTTGATGGGGTCAGTCGATCGCACGTCTCAGCTTGCTGAAAGAGTAGCTTCAGGAGGCAAGCTCAATGCGCATCGAGCGCTGCTTCAAGCTCAAGAGCGAATGGTTTTGGCCTCAACCAATCCAGGTCCGTCACTTGAGCGACAGCCCGTTTCTGTGGCTAAAGCTCGAACGGTAGGTGTTCGAGTTCGAGCGCGCCGCTAGCTCTTGAGAGATCCCGTCGGGCGGCAAAGAGCAAACGCGCGAATTCTCGCTCGTCTTTCATCGTTGGTTTGTTTAGCCTAACCTCAGAGTAACTCCTCGATGAAGCTTCGAACCTGGATGATCACGGCCCTGAGCGCCGCACTGTATGTTCTTGCCTTTCCGCCCTACGGTCTGGCGTTTTTGGGTTGGATCGCTTTAGTTCCATGGCTTTTGGGGCTGTCCTCTGGCTCTTTTTCGGGGGCGACCCCTGGCTCTTCTTCGTGCGCGGCTCCTGGCTCTTTTTCGGGGGCGACCCCTGATTCTTCTTCGGGCACGGCCCCTGGCTCTTCTTCGAGAGCGGCCTCCGCGTCGACTTCCTTTCGCTTGGCGCGCGCTGCTGTGTTTCAGGGCGTGTTACTTGGATTTTTAGTAACCCTGGGAGGGTTTTTCTGGGTTGCGTATGTGCTGAAGCAGTTTGGCGGGTTACCCTGGCCAGCTGCGATCCTGGGGCTAGTTTTGTTCGCTTTCATCGGGCAGCTTCAGTGGGTTTTTTTTGCGCCCCTTGCGCGGTCGGTTCTCCTGAAAAGCTTGCACGAGGGACGTTGGGTGCTCGTGCTGCGCCTTCTCTGGTTAGCAGCAAGCTATGCAGCGATCGAGTGGCTGACGCCTAAGCTTTTTCGCGACACGTTTGGGCATCACGTCGTGGCTTTCGAAAATTTGCGAATGAACGCGCGTTGGGCGGGGGCTTATGGCCTGACGTTCTTGGTCGTTTTCGTCAATCTCGTGGTCGCTCGAGTGATCCTCGGGCTTCGTCACCGCAAAGAGCCTAGTGCTTGGCCCGTGCTGGGTCAGTGTAGCGGGGCGATCGCCGTGGGTGTGGCTTTATTCATGGCCTTTTGGGGCTACGGGCGGCTGACTCGTATCTGGGTCGAAAAGCAAGTCGCCTCGGCCACGAGTGAGGCACGAATTGCCGTGATTCAGGCCAACATCGGCGACATCGAAAAACTTTCAGCACGACGTGGAATTCGAGAGGCTCGTCGTCAGGTCATGTCGACCTTTCTTCAGCTGTCAGATGAAGCAGTGGCGCAAATTTCACCACGTCCGCAAGCTTTGGTTTGGCCGGAAACAGCTTATCCATCCTCGTTTAGAAAACCTCGAGTGGCCGATGAGCTCGAACTCGACCAGATGGTCGAAGCGTACGCTAGAAGCCGTCAGATTCCGCTTCTTTTTGGCGGTTATGACGAGACGGTGGGCTATCCTCGGCAGGATTTCAATTCCTTCTTTTTCCTCGGAAAAGAGGCTCGAGCCGAGGACCTTCAAGTGTATCACAAGAATCGGCTTCTTCTTTTCGGAGAAACCCTTCCTTTTTCTGAGGTTTTTCCCGTTCTTCGTGAGTGGTTTCCTCAGGTGGGGAATTTTGGAAGGGGGAGGGGGCCTGAAGCTTTTTCATTGCCAACATCTCCGAGTGTGAAGGCTGCTCCAGCAATCTGCTATGAAGTGCTCTTTCCAGATGACATGGCTCAGGCCAAGCGCGCAGGGGCAGAGTTGATTTTGAATATCACGAATGATTCGTGGTTCGGTCCGTATGCTGAGCCCGAGTTGCACTTGGCGTTATCGACGTTTCGCTCCATTGAATTGGGGATTCCCATGCTTCGAGCAACCAATACGGGTATTTCAGCCGTGGTGGATCCAGCGGGTCGGATCTTGAGCCGCACGAAGATCGGAGTGCCAGCGGTTTTGGATGGACGAATTCCCTTAGTGGCTTTGCCTGCCTCACTCGTTGAGAAGTGGGGTGATTTTTTGCCGAAGCTCTTCGTGTTCTTGAGTCTTGTCGGCGGGGCTGTCAATTCACTGGCGACTTTGAGATTCAGGCTCCGGGATTGATCTCAGGATTCTGGAAAAAATTGCCGATGCGCTCGAAGTATGAAGCGCGGTCTCTCTATCGGGTTTTTTTTCGTCATGCTGTGCTCGAGCCGTTGGCTCTCGCATGCCGAGGCGCTGCCACGAGAGTCGTCTGATCGTCTGCGCGCAGTATTTCAGATCCTGGGGCGTTCGCCCTCGGGAAGAGAGCTCTTAGAGGCAGCACAAGATCATTGGAAGCTTTCAAGCGAGAAGGAGCTTTCGCGATTCATAAAATGGGATCGCTCTTCTCGAACCGATGCGGTGTTGATTCGTCACTTCAATCCGAGCTCGGGCGTTGAGGAACGAGAAAGGCAGGTCACCGTATCGCTGAAGTCGACTCAGCGACTGGAAGAGATCGTGCTGGATTTGGCACATGAGCTGATTCACGCCACGGCTCAACCGGCCTGGGATCCTTACGACCCCCAGCTCTCGGCAGCGCAGTACGTTCATGCCGCGATTGAGGGCAAAGGGGGCGAAGTCGAGGCCGTAGTTCGTGAGTGCCAAGTGGCGCTGGAGCTGGCTCCGATTCTGAAGTCTGAAAGCTTGGGACGTTGTGAGCCTTACATCGAGGATGAGGCCGTTGTGGCTAGTCTGGTTCGTCAAGATTTCTATCGAGTGGGGTCGTGGCATTCGAAGCTGCTGAAAGAATTTGGCAAAGACCACGAGCGCTTTCCTCTGCTGAGTGCCAAGGCTCCAAGGCTTTATTCATCGACCGGTCATTCGCCCTATCCAGCAGCGCTTCTTCAAGAGTTTCAGGAGCTGACGGCAAGCGCCTGCGAAAATTCTAAAAATCGCCTGAAAACGCTGAGTGCTAGCAGGCGTTCGCCTTCAGCTGAAGGCTCGGGTCAGAGCCTTGAGAAGGTTCAGGACTTCATTGAGCGGCGTTGCCGCTCGGAATAAGAAGGCATTTCGATTGCACTGGTCCCAGGGAATCAAGGGGACTTTATGGAAATTTTAAGCTGGGTACTTTTCGGATTCGTTGTGGGGCTTCTAGCAAGAGCGGTTTTTCCCGGACGTGATCCCATGGGGTTAGTTGGAACTACCGTGTTAGGGATCGTTGGTGCGCTTGTCGGCGGATGGGTAGGACAGTTGCTGGGACTTTATCGAGCAGGACAGAGCGCAGGATACATTGGTGCAACGGTGGGGGCAGTGCTCTTGCTTTTTGGCTATCATCTGGTGATGCGCCGACGACCCCGCCTTCGCTCAGTGGGGCGATCTGAGAAGCCACAGGAGCCTAGAAAACCCGGTCAAGCAGCGTAGTTCGCTACTCGAAAGCTCATTTCGCAGGCGCAGCGGTTGGTGCAACCTTTTCGCGGAAGAGGGGAATGGGTTTGCGGATGGCGATTTCTTGCGATGAAGGTTCTGCGGCCTTCTGGAGTGAAGGTTGATTGGCGAGCAGGACCTCGGATGACAGTTGATTGAGCTGCGTGAGGGCCGCAAAGGCATTGAGGCGGCCGCTCGTAGCAATTTTCTCAGCCAGTTCCGGGATTCGATCAGCCGAGCTGAGAATGATCGATTTGAGCTGCTGAGGAGTCAGCGAAGGATTTTTAGACAAGAGTAGAGCTGCAACTCCCGACACAAAGGCGGTGGCTTGCGAGGTTCCCGTCATCGTGCCGTAGCGACCGCCCGGCAGGGTGCTGAAGATCCCTTCACCTGGCGCAGCGATTTCAACTTTCTTTTTACCCCAGTTCGATGAGGCGATCAGCTTATTGGAAACATCGGTGGCAGCAACCGAAATGATATTCGAGAGGCCATAGGCCGAGGGGAAGTAATAGTTTTCGACCAAATCGGTATTTTTTCGTTCGTTGCCTGCTGCAGAGACAAACAGCACGCCTTTGGCCTCAGCACGACGAATCGCTAAATACTCTTCTTCTGAGAACTCGGGACCGCCACCGCTATAGTTGATGATTTTTGCTCCATGCTCCACGGCGTAGTCGATCGCCCTTACTGTGTTCTTGAGATTCACGGCGCCTGGATTTTTCTCAGAGTAATATTTGATGGCCATGATGGATACTTTTTGAGCCACTCCGCTAACACCGATTTCTGGCTGAGTGACAGCACCGATGATTCCGGCAACATGGGTGCCGTGTCCGTGATCGTCAGTGGGATTCGGTTCATTGGTCACGAAGTTCCAGCCATAGACCGCTTTTTCAGAGATTGCAGGATCACGCCACAGATTAGCGGTAAGGGCAGGATGCTTAGAATCGATTCCGGTATCGATGACAGCAACGATGACGCTTGAGCTGCCTTCGGTGATCTTCCAAGCATCTCGTACCAGAATGTGAGATTGAAAAGTGTTGTCCAGGCCCCAGTTCCTGAGAACCAGCGGTGCGGGTTTCTTTTTTGAGTTTGAGATGAGCGCGGCCGTGTGGCGCGCGAGGTCGTCAACCGAAACGAGTCCGAGTGACACGCTTGCGGTGGCAATCGCGAGTGCAAGGGCGCTGAAGTGCAGGAATCGAGGCGAGGAGGGGAGCTTCCATTTCCACTGGCGCAACGGGCTAGACATCGTGACCCTCGAGAAAGCAACCGGCGTGCCGTGAGCTTGTTGTTCTTTGAAGTGGCAAACCCTGGTTCAGGGAATGGATCGAAAGCCTTTTGATTCCGTGACTTTGTTGAGGCTGCTGCAAAGGCAAGCGGTGCCGCAATGGGCGGCCTTGGGTGTCAAAGAGTTTGACAGGTGTTTGATGATGCAGGGGGTGGTTCTGGGGTGAGTTGGCTTACTGATTCAAGCGGAGTTCTATTGGTAGCAGCCACCGTTGTCGCTCAATAGCTCGATCGTGTTCGGCAGCTTGCCGTCATTCCCAAAGCGCCTTTCCATGGCCATCACTACCAGGTCTCGGATTGATTCCGAGGTAATCGGGGTCTTTGACGCCACCCATGAGATCGCCTCGCGGTCACAGTTGTCTTCAATGAAGGCGACGAACACCTTTTCTCGATTGAAACAGCGAAACTCAAATCCGTCTGAACACCACCGCGAGGTTGATCGCAACGTGATGATCTTGCCCTCGTGAACCCGTTCGGTTCGGACTCCTGATTTTGGAAGCAGCATTTTCTGCTCCCTCACGATCTGAGAGAAATCCTCTGCCTCAAAGAATATCGCTCCGTCACGCGAGATCACACGCTCCAGTGGCAAGGCGCGAGCTATGGAGTCGATTCACCAATGAAATTCGCCAGATGGGGACAGAAAATTGAGTTTAGGACCTGCCAGGATCTCGCCTGGAAATCGCCTGGAAATCGCCTGGAAATCGCCTGGAAATCGCCTTCGCTGAGCGGCTCATGACGCTCATGGGGTTTGATGTTGTCACTTGACGCACCGCGGTTATTTGTGTAGCGGGGAGCGAAAGAAGAGCGCAACGGTTCAAAGACGGCTGATCGTCTACCAGGCTACCCCACCCCAATAAAAGGAAGGACCCAAGAATGAAGTTCAGTAAATGGATGCCCTCAGTAATTGGCTTAACCCTAGCTGCTTCGGCTGCGGCTGAAACTCAGATTACCCCAGTGGTTGACTTTGCAAAGGTCAACACTCAGGTTCAAGCTGTAATTGATCAGACATTTTCAGCCGATGACGTGCTCGAAGCGATTTCTTTTCGAGTTAATCCTAAGACCGCTGATCTTGAGAAGATGAAACTGGATGCACTTTTAACGGCTACCGCGAAGCAATCGCCCTGGGCTCAAAACGATAAAACAGTGTTGAAGCTTTCGGTAAAGTCCACAGCTTCTAAGATCGTTAAAGAGAAGGTGCCTGTTTCGGTTCAGGTGCAAGCAGGATTTCAAACGCAGGCTCTGAAACTCATTCGGTTTGTCGCGAAGAAAGCGGTCAAGTCGTTTAATCAACCGTCAGCTCCTGAAGAGCTTCCAGCCTACCAAAAGGCGATCTCGGCTTTGAGCCATCTAGAAAATGTAGCCTCACTGAACGAAGTGTACGCCGATTTTGTTGAGTTGAGACAGGCCTTGCTTGAATGGGAGCGGCTTGCAGAAGCGCGTAACCGGAATGGTGAGGATTCATTCATCGCTAATATTGAATTGGAATCGCAGGTTACCAACGGTGTCACGAAAGAAATCTTGGTCAGCTATCGCGAGTCGTTGCCCGTTTTTGGGATTAAACTTAAGAACATCGGTATCAAGATCGATGATTCGGGTGTTTTTGGCGGATTGACGGCCATGCTTAGCTTTCACCGAACCGAATTTGAGCGCAGAGTCAGGACGACTCGAGAGGAATGTTTGAAGATTCAAGCGTCGGAGGAAAGAGCAATGAACGACGTCAAGGGTAACATTCAAGGTTGGGCAGAGAGCGCGAAGTCGATTCTGCGCGATTGGTCGAACTAGCTCATTCTTCGAGAGAAGACTGATATCAAGGCAAAGCCCGCCATCGTCTAGGATGGTGGGCTTTGGTCTTTTTTTTTGGGCGGGGTGTGACCTCGCGCTAGTAAGAGAGGTGAGAGAGACTACACCTCATGAACGTCGGAATCGCCCCAATCGGGATTATTTTTTAGCACCGCCAGGTCTTGAGGTTTCTGCGCAAGCGGCGAAGCTTCAATTTGAAGTTGCTGGGCGGAAAAACCGTCTTGTTATCCAGGACCTGGTGGCGCCGCCTCTGAGCTAGAAGTGATTTCAGCGCGCAGTCAGAAGCGCCTGAAGTTGGTCTAAATCACATTCGCAGATCCTAAAGGCGCCTCTTCCGAGGCGCCCGTGCCGATCAATAGGCTTTTCAGGGCTCGTGGAGCCAGCTCCCTGCATCTTGCAACCAGGGGCGGATCTTTATCAAAGACGTGGGTCGATCGAGCTGATATCTTATTGGAGCAACACTAACGCTTAAGCTTTCCTCGAGCGCGAGAATAGCGCTCCCATGCCCAGCGCCCAAGCAGCGCCCAAAGTGGCTCCGCTGAGCACATCGCTAGGGTAATGCACGCCCAGGTAAATGCGAGTGTAAGACACGATCATAATGAGCGTGCAAGCCAGTCCATAAAGCACGGCTCTTGCGCCGATGGAGCGAAAATGGCGTGAGGCTAAAAGCGCTAGTGTCAGGTAAATTGCCGAAGCAGTTACGGCATGGCCGCTTGGAAAAGATTTGCCGCCCACCTGAATCAACTTAGGAATCAAATCGGGGCGCGGACGATCAAACCAGCTTTTGGCCCATCCTGCGATTTTGAATCCACCAAAAGCGACCAATGCCAAGTGAATCGCTGCGGCCGGATCTCGGGTAAGAATCAACAGCACTGCCCCAATGAGCGAGAGCGTGCTGACCACTGCGAGACCACCCAAGCTCGAGAGATCCAGAATCAAGAAGTCATACTGGGGTGATCGAACGTGCGAGCCGGTCCATTGAAGGATGTGATTGTCCCACTCTTGCCATACTTGAGGGAGGGCTCCGTGCGAGTCCAAGGCGAAGCCCAGTCGAAAGAAAATTCCCAAAAGCAGCAGCGCAAACGAAATCCCAAGAAGCCGTCGCAGCGCATGTGAAGACAGGCTGGGAAATCGTCGTGTGCTTCGTTCAAGAGTGTTGAAGAGGGATTTAAGCACAGTCTTCATGGTTGATGGGGTTCAAAAAGAGGGAACAAAGGAAGGGTTGAGTCGAATTCAATTTCAAATTGAGAAGGATGGTGCGGTCGACTGGACTTGAACCAGCACACCTTTCGGCATACGCCCCTCAAACGTACGTGTCTACCAATTCCACCACGACCGCACACTAAAGGCAGGAACTCAGAGGGTGCTCAGCAAATTAGCGACTCAAAACTCAAATCGCAAGCCGAAAAAATAAGACCGGCCATCAAAAGTAATGCCGTCTTGAGATCCACCCCGGTTTCTCAGCTCAGCAAAGAGGTAGGTTCGGGAGATGCCGTAGTTGGTGTACATTTCTGAGGCAGCTCCTTCATCAAAGGCACTGAGGAGGAGCATTCCTCCGAAAAACAAGCCCTGGGTTGAAGCAACTCCTGAATTCTCGTTCGTCAGCTGGAAGCGCACCCATTCTCCTGAGTATCCGATCATCGGCACGATCCACTGATTGGGCCAGTATTGGGCTTCGTAGCGCGCCTGATACCCCAACGAGGCCAGGCCCCCGATCGAGGAAGTGATCTCATTCAGCGGAAGGGTATTATAAAGGGCAATTGAAGCACCGAGGCCGATGCTTCCCCACGGGTGCAAGAAAGTGGGATGATAGTCGAACTGAAGCTGAAATCCTTTGAGAGACGACGCAGGGCCCGATCCGATGGAACTCAAGTGACCTAGTGCCGAGCCCCCAGAGAGTGCTAGCTGAAAGCCCCAGTGCGGAGGCATCTGCTGGTATCTCGGAATGCGATAGCTGCGTTGATGAGGCTCTGCCTTGGCTGACGGAGCTTTCGCTCGTTGTTGAGATGCGGGGGCTGGTGCCTCGATCGCTTTCTTGGGCTCTTCCTCGGGGCTGATCGGGCTCTTGGGCGTGACCGCCTGGGGTTCAGTGGCGCTTGCCGTTGGCTCGGGTTGGGCGGGTTCGCCAGCAGGAGAAGGGGGGGGATTCGCATCACCGCTGGCAGGCAAACTTTGAGCGTCTTCCAGTAACGCGTCGCTGGGCGCAGTGGGCGGCGCGCTTTCGGCGGCAGTCGCACGGCAGGGGGCGGTGGCAAGCATCAACGCACAGAGTGCTCCTGCAAGTGTTTTTGAAGCATGATGGCCCAATCGGCCTAGCCCCCAGCAAGACGCCGCTGGGGTGTTCATGACTTCATGGTCTCCCAGTCTTTCATGAACCGCGCGAGGCCTGAATCGGTCAGTGGATGCGCCAGGAGCTGCTGAAACACTTTATACGGAAGGGTGCCTACATCGCCTCCGGCAAGAATCGACTGTCTCATGTGGTCGATATGTCGAATGCTTGCCACCAAGATCTGAGTTCCAAAGCCGTAGTTATCGTAAACTTGGCGAATGCCGCGAATCAGGGCCATGCCGTCCTGGCCGATGTCATCGAGCCTTCCCACGAAAGGTGAGATGTAAGTGGCGCCTGCCTTGGCAGCCATCATGGCTTGAACCTCAGAGAAGCACAGTGTGACATTCGTTCGGATGCCTTCAGAGGATAATGCTGAACAAGTCTTTAGGCCTTCCCAGGTCAACGGAAGCTTCACCACGATATTTCGATGGAGTTTCGCTAATGCCTTACCCTGGGCAATCATTTCGGGAGAAGTCAGGGTGGTCACTTCGGCGCTGATCGGCCCATCAATAAGTTCGCAGATCCTCAGCAGCAACGTTTCAAACGGAACTCCTGCTTTCGCCACCAAAGAGGGATTCGTCGTGACTCCATCGACGAGCCCAGTTTTAGCGGCGGCTTCAATTTCAGAGATTTCAGCAGAGTCGATAAAAAGCTTCATGGAGCGATCCTTGATTCGGGTTGACAGATTCGGTTGACAGCTTAGAGCCGCCCACAGACTATTCGCAGCATGGCAGAGAGTCAAACCCGACGTGGTGTCAGTTTCGCTGAAGCGCTCAAGAGTTTTCATGGCTATTTAAGAGGTAGCAAGAAAGCCGCGTCGACCGTGGCTAGCTACCAGTCGGATCTTCGACTCTTTGAAGAGTTCGTGCATCAGCGATTGTCCCGCAAGCGACAAGTGCTGGTCTCCGACCTACAGCTCGCCGATTTGAAGCGGTATTCTGAGTACCTTCGCTCACAGGGGTTTCATGACAATACCCGTAGGCGACGTCTCTTGACGGTCCGCCGCCTTTTCACGTTCCTGAAACGACGAGGGCGTTTAGAGATCGATTTGGGTCGAAGGATTCCTGCACCCCATAAAGTTGAGAAGGTTCCTAAGGTGGCCCACGCAGGCGAATTGATCGCGAGCGTCGAAGCATTGCCTCGCGAGTCGCTGGTTCAAGAGCGCAATCGCGTTTTGTTATGGTTCTTGCTTGAGACCGGCTGCTTGGTGAGCGAAGCTGCCAAAACGCGCTTTGATCAGTGGAGTACCCAGCCCTTTCGAGTGCAGTTCACCGGTAAAAATGAGCGCCTGGTTCCGATCTCGGCCGAACTTTATCGAGCAGCCAAGTCGCTTCATCGGCGTGCGGGAAGCCCCGCGTTTTTGTT
>JBDLQW010000163.1:0-3866 GCA_039800365.1 Pseudomonadota bacterium | reverse complement strand
TTCATAAGTTACCACTCGATGATGAGCCTGCTTCAAAGAAGCAGCGTACTCAAGGGTGGCCTGAGACTCTACGATCTCGTCTGCCAAGGGAACCAGAAAAAGCGTGGGCACAGCTAAAGAGTTGCGACTACGAGCGCGCACCATTGCGCCTAAAAGCTCGGTAAAGAACCGAGTGGTTGCCTTCGAATGCACCAAGCTGTCTTCGGCATAAGCTTGAACCACTCGCGAATCATGCGATACCAAGTTCGTATCTAAGCCCGTCTCGAGCTGCAAAGACCCTAAGACTCGCGACATCGCATGGCCCACCACGCGCTTCAATAAAGGCACCGGAAATTTCAACCCCAGTAACGGAGCACTGAGTGTTGCGCTCTGAAACTCGAGATCACCGTGCTCTTGCAGCAGCAAAAGAGCGATCAATCCCCCCATGCTGTGCCCGAGCAGATGAAAAACCACCGGGCGACCCAAACCCGAATACCGGCCTTTGACCTCACAAACGAACTTCTGGGCATCTTGAACGTAGCACTGAAATCGTTCGACGTGCCCTCGCACTCCCTCAGACCGACCATGTCCGCGATGATCCATCGTGGCCACCACGTCGACTGAGTTTTGAAGGAAAAAAGGGAAATGCTGATACCTTCCGCAATGCTCGCCCTGGCCATGAAGCACGATCAAGACCCGCAGCGGCCCTGAACCTGAACTCACTCGAGAGGGACAGGAATGAATGAGATAAAAAAGCTTCGCTCCATCGGATGCTGACGAGAACGTTCCAGAGGCACTTTCCCAGTCATCAGGCACCGAAGGAAAACCCTCGACCAACCCGTGAGCCATGCCTTGAAAGGTGACAGTAGCCGTCATTTCGGGCTCGTGCTGGTCTGAATATACGCCTGAATGCAGCGAAGCGACTCAGAAGAGAGCTTTTCAAAGCGAAAGCTAAAGCCTCGACCGTCCTCCAAGACTCGAACGATCTGCCCCTCGGCGACGAAAGATTGAATTTTCTTTCCTCCTGCGGAAACCGGAGCACTGATATTCAGCTTCAAACGAGTTCCCACCGGGCCTGGCAAAGCTTGAGTCAATACCTGCATTCCCCCCACGCTCACGTCGCGACAGACAGCTGTAAACACTTTCCCACCCGAAGCCATTAAGCTGCGAGCAAGTACCGGCACTCGGGGCGTTTTTCTTCGCTCGGGACGTTTGAGCGAGCGAGCCGACTTCGATTCCGCAACGACCTCTTTGAACGTCGCGACTTGTCTCAGCTTCTCCCAGCCCCCCATGCCCTCTTTCCAGACATGCACATCACCATGAATTTTTCCGATTTTCAGAAACCGATGAATGTCT
Organism: Pseudomonadota bacterium; assembly: GCA_039800365.1. Classification (GTDB taxonomy): domain Bacteria; phylum Bdellovibrionota; class UBA1018; order UBA1018; family UBA1018; genus CAIOHW01. The sequence goes on along the minus strand of JBDLQW010000163.1, from coordinate 2,531 downwards.
TCTTCGAGAAAAGGGCCAAACTGAGAGTCGTTGTAATACAGGTACCAGTTGGGTGCCTTTTTTGCGGGCGGAGGTGGAGTGACTTTTTTTTCTTTTACCGCGGTCTTACGAACTTCAGACTCGATCACTGGATTCGGCTGTAGCGGAACGGCCGATTGAAACTCCGGCAAATCGCAAAGTCGCTCCCACTTAGCTTGAGCTTTCCGCCACCCGTAATGAGCCCAAGTCAACTCGCCCTGCCGAATCTTCTCCAGCACTTCACTGGCTGCTAGAGGCCCAATCCACTTTTCGTGGTTGATGGCGATGAACCAAATCGGCTTGTCTTCCGAACCCGAAAAAAACACGTTCCCTGTGTTTTCCATATTGTTCTTGAGTGTAAATGACGAACCCCAAGTTCGTCTAAACTTTTGACAGCTGCCCAGAACTCTTCACAAAAACTGCTGGCACGACCGCGAACCCCCTTCACTCAAGGGCATGTAACCACCTGAAATAAAACAACTAAAACCAATCCCTGAACCTTGACCTCCTGGCATCGGTCTTGCCTTTCTCTTCTGTGAGAGAGAACCCTTATGAACAAGAATGATTCGAAGTCAGCCTTAGCATCTTGTTTGCGATCACCGTTCCTCGAACGTTTGGGAGCTGCGGCTCTTCTCGCCGCTGTACTCACGGGTTGTGGGAAAGAGAGTTTCGAAACTATTAACTCAGTCAAGCAATCTGAAGCGCCAGGGTTCTTCAATATTGCACCGAAAGTCGACATCATTCTTGCCCAAGACAACACGGGCTCGATGAAAGACATCTATTCTTCGATTGGTAGCGAAATACCGAAGTTTTTGAGTCAGCTCGAGAAATCAGGATGGGATTACCATTTCGCAGCGATTCCTCTGACGGGTAACAACACCCAAGCGCTCTTTAGCGAAATTGTCGCTTCAAGACAGGATCGAAACTGGGGCCAAGCCGATTGGATTGCTCCTTACCCTGGTGCTCAATTCAACGACCCGGAACCCAGCACCATCACAAGCTCATTTTTCCGTCGCCCCGCAGACTACAGCGATTACCGCTATAAGCTTTTGCCGAATGGTACGGCCACAGGAACCGAGGCTGGACTTCAAACCATCACCACTCAGCTTGCCACCAAAATGGGCGGCACTCGCTTTCATCGCTCTGATGCGATGTTGGTGGTGATTGTTCTTGGTAATGGCGACGACACTTCGGGCCGCATGATCTGCAAGCGCTCCGATAACTATCAAGCTCCTTGCGACTTTCCCAGCATGGAGCAAGCCACGATCATCAGTTGCGGCACCCCCTCGATTCTTTCAAATGGCTGCGTGGTCAACCGTAAGATGAATCAATACGCTTCGAGCTACGGTCGCGACTCAGCGACCGCTTTGCGAGCCCACTTTAAATCGGCGCTTGAAGCTCTTCGACCCAACCCCGCCCAAGTGAAACTTTATGCTGCCGTTGCGACGGGCTCGACTTGTTACGGCGCCGGTTCTTACTCGGGTTACCAGTACGCTCAGCTTGCTAAAGAGATGGGAGGCACCGCTCAAAACTTTTGCGTGAGCCAGACTTCCTCGATGCTCAACAGCATTCGCACCTCTCTCGAACAGACGCGCATGACGCTTTATACGGTTCACTTGATGCTCGATTTTGAGCCGAATGAATCCACCATCGAAGTGGTGCGCTACATCAACGGCGACACTAAAAACGCGGTTACCATTCCAAAAAGCACCACCAACGGCTGGAGCTACGCAGGGCGAATCATCGATCAACCTCGAGTGGTTGCCGCCAATGGCGCTACCATGAACTTGGCAACCGGATGGGCCGTAAAGCTCAATGGCTCGGCTCGACTATCAGGTAACGACACTGCTAAAGTGATCTACAAACCTCGCACGCCTTAATGCGTCGAAGAGCCGCGAAGAAGGCCCTTCTTCGATAGACCAACGATACAAACTTCGCGTTTGTGTGACGGAAGCTGAGCAGCTCGCACTTGGCGAAAGCCCAAAGTCTCTACTCGCTCGAGCCACTCAGGAAGATGCTTTGCGTTTTTGGGGTCATTCACTTTTAAGGTCAAAATCACCCCTAAAAGCGACTCAGAAAACCAGCCCGCCAGCGTCTCGACATACGGAAGAGAAACCCGCGCGGGCCCGTTAATATCGAGAGCAAGCCACTGGGCTTGAGCAGGTAAATCGCCGCGCAAAACCCCAGAAAAAGCTTTTTTAACGTGATGAAATCGGTTCTCGCAGCGAGGATCGCTCCATACCACTGGATCCATTGCCCCAGGGTCAATCCCCCAAACCTCAAGACCACGAAGCAGCAGCGCAAACGACGCGCCTCCCGGCGCCGAACCCAATTCAATAGCCCGGTCCTCTGCCCTTAATGGCAAACGACCCCACGCTATGGCCTGCTCGATTTTTAAATAAGCACGAGAAGGTGACGCAGGGGGAAGCACGGCAAGAAACTCGCTCGCATTCAGGGTTCTCCGGCCCCGAGCATGCTGATGAAAGCCCACAAGAATCGGCGATCGCTCTTCC
>JBDLQW010000162.1:0-15149 GCA_039800365.1 Pseudomonadota bacterium | reverse complement strand
TCGCCCTGATTTTGGTGCTGGGGTTTTACTGGTTGGAACTACCGATGGTCCGAGCCCCGAGGATCCCGAGCGGGCTGAGATTTCAAAGCAAGACGTCGATTATCTGTTGGGGCTTTTGAATCGGTATTTCCCGAGAGTGGGCTTTAGCGTTGACGATATCTTGAGCGCAACCATCGGGGTTCGCCCGCTGGTGGTGCCTCCGCAGAGCTCAGGAGAATTGAAAGACTCGCGTTCATTACAGAAGGTGAGTCGTGAACATCATATTGACTTGGGCCCAGGTGGCACGGTGATCGCTGCTGGTGGAAAGTACACCACTCACCGGACGATGGCTGAAGAAATCGTTGCTTTTGCGATCGAGAAGGATGCTGATTTGGCAAAGAAGCGAAACCGTTTGTTTTCAACGACGCTTCCGCCGAATCCCGAAGCGACGCCCGAGGCCTTGAGTCGAGCGCAGGCTCTGCCCAGAGCCTCGGAGGTTCAGGCTGAGTTGTGGAGTCGTTACGGTGCTGAGGCGCTAGAGATTCTCGCAATCGATGAGGAGCTGAAAGCGAAGCGGGGGCTCGGTTCCAGTGCGGCGCGATCCGCAAGTTCCAGTACGGCGCTGGCCGACCCCGAGGGATTTCCGCGATTGGAAGCCCAGCTACGCTTTAATATTCGCCAGGGGATGGTGCTCCATTTAGAAGATTTTTATTTTCGGCGAATTCCGCTGTTTTTCGCGCGATCTGATCATGGCTTGCCATGGCTAGAACCCTTGGCTAGCGCATGGGCCGAGGAGCTCGGTCGAAGTGATTCTGAAAAGAGCGCTGAAAAAAGGCGACTTTGTGACGAAATTTTGCGGCGCGAGCAATGGAGAGGAGTTCATCGATGAAGGCCCTGCATGCGACCCGGGTTTGTCGATTCGCCCGTTTGAAAGACGCCAAACTCGATGCAAACTTTGTGAATATTGCGTTTTATGATGAGCGTCTCTTGCGCACGGTTCCCGGGTTGAGGGGCTGGTTGAAGTTCTTTGATCTTGCGATTGATCTGCGAGCTGGAGAAGAGCTGAAAGCTGCCTCTCGAATTGATCCGGTGATCGAGAAGTTGGTGGCGGCTCCTCTGGGGTACAGTCGCTCGAGAACGCGGTTCTTTGCCATCGGCGGCGGTAGTGTCGGTGACTTTGTCGGATTTTTAGCATCCGTTTTTCTTCGGGGCGTTGAGTTCGTTCAGGTTCCGACCACGTGGCTTTCTGCGATGGATTCGGCTCACGGGGGGAAAACTGCGCTGAATGCTGCTGGCGTGAAGAATGTTTTGGGCACGTTCCATCCGGCAACCGAGGCTTGGCTCATTCAAGAATTTTTTCGTGACCAAGGCGGCGAGCGCCTCCAAGAGGCGCTGGGAGAGGCAGCGAAAATGGCCCTTCTCGACCGTGAGATCTGGGACGAAGTAGGAGGGCGCGTTGACGACGTCGGTTCTCGCGGAACGGCATCGAGAAGACAGCGAATGGTGCGTCGTGGGCAGTCCTGGAGTCCCAAGCGCATGGAGGCCCTATTGCCTCAGATCATCGCAGCAAAGCTTCGTGTGGTGCGTAAAGATCCGTATGAGACGCGCGGACCACGGCGCTATTTGAATTTAGGTCATACCCTCGGACATGCTCTAGAGGCCTATCACGGCATGCCTCATGGCATTGCCGTCGGGATTGGAATCTATTTTTCGATCTGGGTGAGTTGGTGTGAGGGGCTTCTGAGAAGCGAGGCGTTTTTTGAAATTGAGCGAAAATTGGCGTTAAATTGGGGCATTTCGCTGGAGGGGCTAGCGAGCCTGAAGATTCCCCGCGATGAGGTTGCTCGTCTTTTTCTTAGGGACAAGAAAGCGATTGCTTCGGGAGAAGTTTGTTTTATTGCCCTTCGTGGCGTGGGTCGTCCGGTGCCCTTGGTGCTTCGAGTAGATGACCTTTTGGAGCATTTAGAGGGGTTCTGGGGGTGAGCGTGTCGCAAGAGGGATCTGAGTCGAATCGGGTGACGATCGACATTCCTTCTTCCAAGTCAGAGCTGATTCGAGCGCTAATCTTGCGGTCTTTCGAACCCAGCCTGGTGATCCAGGGTAGCTCGCAGTGCGATGATGTGATGTCGGTCGCCAAGGCTCTGGAGGCGCTGTCACAAGAAGCAGAGGAAGGCACGAGCGACTCGTGTCGCGGAAGTGACCAGAGCGACTCGCGTCTGGTCGACGCTCGAGACTCAGGCTTAGGTTTTCGTGCTCTCGCACTGCGCGCGTCGCGCTCTAGCAGCTCAACTCCCATTTGTATCTCAGGCTCTGAGCGCCTTTTTTCAAGGCCCCATCAAGAGCTTTGGCGTGTGCTCGAGGCTTTAGGTTGCCAGCTTCAGCATCAGGCTGGTCGCCTTCGAGTGACGCCGCCGGCATTTGGCCATTGGCAAGTCGATAGGCTTCGAATTCAGGGCTCTGAGTCAAGTCAGTTCGCCTCTGCTGTTCTGTTGTCGGCGATGGGTTTAGAGCGAGAATTTTCACTCGAAGTGTTAGAGCCGATTCGCTCGCGTGGGTATCTTGATCTGACGCTCAAGATGCTTCGAGCGGTGGGTGTGCACGTTCAGGAGCAAGTGATTCCCGAAGGGCTGCGGCTCATCGTTCCTGCTCGTTCAGTGATTTCTCCGGCGGCGGTTCTGGTTTGTGAAGGTGACTGGAGCACGGCAGCTGCCCTCATGGCAGTAGGTGCGGCGCTACCGTTGGGGGCTCCGATTCTTGAGTTAAAAGGGTTGTCACCGACGAGCCTTCAGCCCGATCGTGTTTTTATCGATTGGCTAGGCGCGATGGGTGCTCGGGTCGAGTGGATGGGATCGAGTCTCACGGTTTTTCCCTCTCGACAGAGTCTTCGTGGAATTCGAGTTTCAGGCGAGCGCTCTCCTGATTTGGTTCCTGTATTTGCTGCACTCGCTGCCATAGCTGAGGGGCGCTCTGAAGTGCATTCGGCCCCTCAGCTGCGACATAAAGAGTCAGACCGAATCGCTCTCGGGGTGCGATTGGCAAACCTGCTGGGGGCTCAGGCTCATGAGACTGTTGATGGTTTTGTCGTTGATTCCTCTGCAGGTCGCGAGCTGCCGCGCTCAGGTGGATGGTCAACCGACCATGATCACCGGCAGGTCATGGCGGCCTACGTAGCCTTTGCAGGGGGCGCTCGGTTCACAATAGACGATGTGTCGGTGGTAACGAAAAGCGCGCCTGAGTTTTTAGAGGTCATGAGGTGCCTGGGGATCAGTTCTCAGGCAGCGCGATTTCTTTTTTTGGGTCATCGTGGTGCCGGAAAAACGTCATTTGCTCGAAGGTTGCGCGAGTCGAGTGCTGGGCGTCTTGAGGTGTGCGATTTAGATCAAGAAATCGAGCGTCGATATGAGCGCTCAATTTCCGATATTTTCGCGTCTGATGGTGAGGCTCGCTTTCGGGAGCTCGAACGGCAAGAACTTGAATTTTGGCTTCGACAGCCTGTTTCGGAACACGGACGAGTGATTGTGGCAGGGGCGGGAATTGAGCTCGACCAGCTCGAGCCAGAGCCGGGGATGAGGGGCTTTCGGTTCTGGGAACGAGCGGGGTATGAAGCCGTTTGGGTTTCTCGCGAAACGGATTTGCAGGGCAGGGTTTTCCTCGATCGTCCTCGGCTTCATCCTGAATTAAGCGCGATTGAGGAGTACCGTCTTCGGGCGCAGGCGCGCGATCAGAGGTATCAACGTTGGTCTTCTCGGCAGATCATCTTGAGAGAGGGAGCGGATCGTGGAAATCGCGCTTCGCTTGCCGAGAGAACCGTGATCTTTGGACTGCCCGACTTTTCTGGAGCCTCGATCACGATTCCTCAATCGGTTCTTTCAGACTTTAAAAGACTGGCTGCTTGGGTGAGTTTGCGTCGGCACTGGTCGTTTTCGTTCTTTGAGGTTCGAGAGGATTATCTTCCTTCCGAACTTTCTGCCCCAGTTGGCGAAGCGCTGTTTCAGGTTCTTTCAACCCTTGGGGCTAAACGCTTGATCTTTAGTCGTCGCGTGCCTCGGCCCGGAGCAGGCCAGCTCGTTCTAGGAGCTCACGTTCGCGAGGCCGGCGGTCGAATCGACTGGGCTCAGGAGTTGGGCGATTCAAACACCATCAGCGATGCCCACGAAGGAGACATTCAGTCGATTCATGGGGAGCTTCCTCCTCAAAGGGGCCCTCACGAAGGGATTTTGAAGTGGTCTCCTGAGATTCAAGACTGGAAGGGGTTGCGTGAGGGGCATCAGTGGTGGGCGCAAGATCCGAAGCATCGGGTCTTTCTGCCTCGATCACCCCAAGGAATTTGGCGTCATTATCGGCTTTGGTCAGCGAGGCGTTTGCGTCCTGCGCTTTTTTTCCTTCGTGAAGGGGTGGGTTCGGCTCTCGATCAGCCGACTTTGGTGGAGTGGCTTGAGAACCGCGGGGCGCCCCAGGAGTTCGGTGCAGTTTTAGGAGATCCCGTTCTTCATAGTCGATCACCCGAACGCCATGGCCCTCATTTTTTTGGGTTTCCAGTATCACGCGAAGAGTTTGGCGACGCCCTGGAATTTCTTCGAGACCAGGGGTTGAACCGCGCAGCTGTGACGTCGCCTTTGAAAGAGGACTGTTTTCAATGGGTGCGTCAGCTGGGCCACACGTCAAAACAACCAGTGATGATTTCGGATCGAGCCAATCGTCTTGCTTCGGTGAACACTTTATTCTGGTGTGCAGACGAGAGTGGGCGTTCGGTTTTACAGGCTGACAATACTGATTTGCCCGGTTTTGAGTCAGTGATTGCATCCCTAGGTTTGGGCGATGGATCTCAGGTCGCACTTTGGGGTGGAGGTGGTACTTTGGCGATGGTGCGGGCCTTACTTCCCTCGGTGCGAGCCTACTCAGCCAGAACGGGGATGGTGAAGCCAGGAGGCGAGGCGAGCGCGCGCTCTCACGAGTCTCCCCGAGTCGTGATTTGGGGTGTGGGTCGATCGATTTTTTCAGGGCTTTTTCCTCCGCAGTCTTGGCGGCCCGAGCTAGTGATCGATTTAAACTATGCAGAAGACTCTCCGGGGCGAGACTATGCAGCCCGGCTTTTGGGTTCAGCTCGATACCTCTCGGGTTTGGCTTTTTTTGAAGCACAAGCCGCTCGACAGTTTCGGTCTGTCAAACCAATGACTCATTGAATTGATTTCATTGAATCAGGCTTTTTGTCCTTGGTTCACTGATCTTGATGCCCCAAACTATTCAGTAATGCGTGTGCTCGTGGCGTTTTCTGACCCTGCTGCCAACGAAGTGGTTTCGCTCGGCATTACGGGGCAGTACAAAATCGATGTTCAGTCGGCTTCTGATCCCGATGAGCTTGCCGCGATTCTCGTGGGAGTGCGATCGGTTCCGTTTGACGTGATTTTTTGCGATCATCCTAACCGATCGAATCTCGTCGGGAGCATGTTGCATCGAAGTAACATCAAAATTCCGCTCGTGATTTTCGGAACTCCCGAAGAAGTCTCTTCGGCGAAGAATGTGGCCCCTAAGATTGCGGGAAGTCCCCAAGTGATTACTTGGATTACTTGGGCCATCTGGCTTCATCAGATCCGACCCCTCTTAGAGGCTTTGGCTGGTCCTGAATACGTGGTGCTATCCCGAAAGCCCGACACTGAATTCCATCCCATTCGTTTGGGAATGCTCTTGGTCGCAGGCCCATTGCCAGCGGATATCTACATTCGATTGTCCGATGCGAAGTACCTTCGGATTTTTCGAACAGGAGATGTCTTCGATGAGCTCGATTACGATCGATATGGCCATCAGAAGATGTTGTTGAATTTTTATCTGAGGCGCGACGGGCTTTATCCAACGGTGGCGCGGCTCACCGACATGATTCAAGAGCGGCTCAGTGGTGGGTTAACAGCCGAAGAGGCGACTGAGCTTTCGGAACAAACTCACGAAGTCGTTCAGCGCGTGATTCGTCACTGGTACCCTGCGCCCGAAGTCAATGATCTGATCAAGGCGAATTTAAATCTGACTTTGCAAGCGATCGGAAAAAATCCACGGCTCAAAGATGTTTTGAAGCGAGTGACCGGCAGGCCGAAGACATACCTGACGGTACACAGCGTGGCGCTGGGCCAAATCGCGTGTACGATTGCCAACGCGGTGGGGTGGGGCTCGAAGACCACTTTTTCAAAGCTGAATTTTGCCGCCTTCCTTCACGATGTTTCTGTCGACGACGATGAAACCATTGCGAAGGTCAATGATGCCGCCGGGCTTGAGATGATTCGAAAGACCAAAGGCGAAGATACGCTGGCGCGTTATCTGAGTCATGGGTCTCGCGCGGCTGAGTTAAGTCATCAGTTTCATGAGGTGCCTCCCGACGTCGACTTGATCTTGAGTCAACATCACGAAAAACCCGATGGATCTGGCTTTCCACGGCATTTAAATCACCAGCACATCGCACCGCTTTCAGCGTTGTTCATCATGGCCCATGATATGGTTCAGCAGATCCATACCTATGGAAATCGCTTCAGTTATAGCGACTTCATTCGCGCCCGCTACTCGCTCTATTCAGTGGGCTATTTCAAGAAAGTGCTTCAGGCGATCGAGAAGCTTCGCTAACTTGGGTTCTTCAGACTTGAGTGAAAAGTCTGAGAGTCGCTATTTCAAGCTTTGTTGAGTCACTTCAAGCGCTTCGATCCTTCGGGTCAGTTCGAAGCGCTTGAGCTTGCCAAGTTCAGTTCGAGGGAAGGTCTCGATCACGTGATACCGACGGACTCGCTCGAGACCAGATCGGGCCCCCTGGCGATTCCATTTCTCAAGGATATCAGGACGATCTTCCGTCAAAACCAGAGTCAGTCGGGCACCCCAGCGTTCGTCATTCAGGGCTACAAAGCCTGCTGAGATCTTGATTTTTTCTGACTCGAGCAAGCAAGCCATTCGCGCATCCAGGTCTGAAAGCGACACGGCCTCACCTGCGATTTTCACGTAATCTTGGTCTCGACCCATCGGAAGGATCCAGGTCTGGTCACCGCATTGAAAGAGTTGAGCTCGATCCTCGCTGAGCCAGACTCCGTCGCTTCTAGTCTGCAGCAGGTAGGACTGAGAGGCTTCGTTCCAAAGCAGTTCGCGATCGAAGAGTGAGCCGCACTCGATCTGGAGCATCTGAGAGCGGGTCGATAGAGTTTCTGCTGATCCAGTCTCAGAGCATCGAACTTCGGGAAGCACAGGAATCGCTTCGATAGGAACTTCGATAGGACGTACACTCTGCTCTCGTTCGCAGGCAATCATCGAGGCCGTTTCAGTCATGCCAAACGAGCGGAGCAGGGGCCAACCGAGATCTCGGCCTTGCTTGAGAGACGTGGTCGACAGGCGATCTCCTCCCACGATCACGGCTCGAAGCGAGGGGGGGCATCGCAGCTGGTTTTGAAGCAAGTCATAGATCTGAGTCGGTACCAGAGAAGCAATGCTGATGTGGTTGAAGCGAAGCCAGTTGACGAAGGCTCTTGCGCTCCAAGCACTCGGGTACTCCAGCACCTGGCAGCCTGAAAGCTGCGAGCGAACTTCGATCGAGAGTCCTCCCATATGATGAAGGGGAAGGGCGCGTGCCCAAAGGTCGCGTTCAGAAATATTCAGCCAGCGATTCACACGAGCCGCCGCAGATCGAAGCGCCTCTCGCGAGAGGCCTACCCAGCGCCGAGGAATGGCTGAGCTCTGGGCAGTGGTGCCTGAGGTGGCCATCCAAAGCCGAGGCTCTTCGGGGGCCTTGAGGTAGTGGCGATCGTGAAGGCTTGAAATCGCAAAAAACCCATCCAAGTTCGAGTCGTCGATCAACCATCGCCGAAAGGATTCTGCCGAAAACCCCGAGTCAATCGTCATTTCCAGGGGCTCCATGACAGCGAGTTCCAGTCTGTGTCGGTCCAACCGATCCCGTCTCCTTTTCGGAGAGGGCCGGTTTCGAAACAGGCAGACTCAGAACCAATCGACTTCGAGAAGAACTCGGATTCGCCATCAATCCGCGACTCATAAAGCAGGCCCGAGTCGATGGCCGAGCCCGATGCCGTTCTCGCCGCATACCAGCTGGCCCAGGCCGCTCCCACTGCGTGTCCTAAGTATTGCGTGAAGCAGAACGGTTTTCCTTGAGCCCGATGAATCCAAAAGAGGGGGTCTTGCAGGGCGGGCTTCAGCACCCAGCCATCAGCGAGTTCTAGCAGCGCATCGTCCTTCGGAGTTTCAGCTCGATCGACGAAAAGTCGAACTTGCGGAAAGCGGTGCTTCAGCGTGATCCATTCATCAAGAGATTCAGCAGAAAAGGGATCTTCTAAGAAGTCCAGCCATTCGAATCGAGAGGGTTCTAGTTCGCTAAGCAAAGCGCTGAGTAAGTCGAGCGAGGCGGATCCGTTGAAGTCTACTCGCAACTTGAGGTCATGCCCAAGTAGCGCTGTCGAGGATGCCTGAAGGATCGCTTTTGCTTGGGTCAGGTTCAGTGTTTTGGCCGCTTTGACCTTCACGGTCTGAAATCCGCGGCGGGCCAGGCTCGAGTAATCAAGCGTTAAGAGGTCCTCGACGCTGCCGGCGAGATAATGGCTGCGCGGAGGTTCGGGAGTCTGCTGCCAGAGTGATCTTCGCTCAAGACGGGCCTGAGCGTCGAGTTGAGACATTGCCAAAGCCCGCAATCCCAGACTCGTGGGAGAGCCTCGAATGATCGCCAAGCATTCTTCTTCGAGGCTGAGATCGCCTAGCTCTGGCCAGGCCATGAGGTCGGCATAGCCCCATCCCGGTAGAAAGTTGGTTTCAGCCAAGCGCCACTCTACCCTGAGAAGGGCCCCTTCTCGCGGCGCCTGACTCGAGAGCGCACCCGGCAGGTAGACCCGATAGCGATGGGTGCTCAAGTGGTCGAACTGAAGCAAGGCCGAACTCTCTTGGCGCTCATTCATAGAACCATTCCTATCGATAGCAGCAGCCCCGCTAACAGATGAGTTACTCCCGCTCGGGCTAAATGATCATTATAGTGAGGCGAGGGGTCCGTCTTCCACACGTCGTAGCTAATTCGAACGGCTAGAGGAAAAGCCAGCATCGGAAGGATGCCGGCACTCCAGGCGCCTTGGTTGACAGGCCAATACCCCAAGCCAAGAACAAACGGAAAAATCAAGAGGCTGGTGATCTCGATGCGTGAAAAGCGGGCGCCAAGCCGGGCAGAAAGCGTGAGTTTATGATTTCGCAGATCCTCAGCCGAGTCGCGAAAGTTATTAATGGCAATCAATGCGGTCGCCCAGAGGCCGATTTGGGATGCGGCCACAAGAACGGGAATGGCGGGCCTCAGCGTTTGGGTCTGAAGAAAAAAAGTTCCGCCCACGGCAATCAGGCCAAAGAAGAGATAAACGAAAAGATCACCTAGACCTAAGTATGCCAACGGGAAGGGGCCTCCGGTGTAGCCGTACGCAAGAAAGAGCGAAACCACGCCGAGAGCGAAGATCGGTAGGCCTCCCTCGATGATCAACGGCACACCAAAGATCAAAGCAAGGGTCAGAGAGATCCATCCTGCGAGAAAAACGGCTTTGGGAGACGCCATTCCCGAAGCGGTGACTCGCGTGGGTCCGAGACGCTGAGCTCCATCGGCGCCTTTTTTGAAATCCAGAGCATCGTTAAAAAGATTCGTCGCCACTTGAATCAAAAGACTGCTGGCTAAAGCCATGATGGCGATTTTTGCATTCCAGTTGCCGTGAAGTCGTTTGGCAAGTGCGCTACCTAGAAGCACGGGCACCCAGGCAGCACTTAAAGTCTTGGGTCGGATCGCTAAAATCCAGGTTCGAACAGTGGTCAGGGAGTTCACGCCGATTCGACTCATTTCATTCATCCTGAAGGGTTTAAAAGCCAACTCAGAGCGCTTCGAATCTGTTCTGCTGAGTCCTTCTCAGAGAGCTCCCATGGCCAACGGTGGCCTGTGTTTGGAATTCGTGACCAGCGCATCTGATGCCGTTGATGGGTCAAGGTTTCGGCAAGGCTCGAATAGCGAAGGTCGTGCGCTCCAGTCATCCAAACCTGGTTCAAAGCGAGCTGTTGAAGCGCACGCGATAGCGACTGCTGAGCGCCCAAAGAGAGTTGTCGCAGCTGCCTCGCGCAGCGCAATCGCTCTGATTGACGAAAAATCTCGGGTGAAGCCTCCTGACCATAGCGAGCGCTCAGGCGTTCAGGGAGGGCGGAGTTTTGAAATACGGGTTGCCGATCCCAAGCGCTCAACACTTGAGCCCACGGTTCTTGCAAAAATCGCAGAGCCCATTGCTCGTCATGCTTTCGTCGATCAGCGCGCTCTTCCTCGCTTTCAAGGCCCGGGTTGGTGCTGATGGCAATCAGCCCTTGAAAACGAGAGGGCTCGTTGAGGGCTAAGTGAAGCCCAGCCCTTCCTCCTAGCGAGTAGCCTAAGAGAATTTCAGAAGAGTCCATCGACCGAGGGTTTTCACAAAGCCACCGCACGCTCCAGTCGTTCCAGTTCTCGCCTTCGAGAGGGTCGACGATTTGAAGTTTCCAGAAGACCGGAAGATCTCCAAGAGTGGGAATCGTGCGTGGTAAGAAAGACCAATCGTCAGGGCGGCCAAGAAAGCCCGAAAACGCGTGAATCGTCACGTGATGAGAAGTGCAAGAGCCCATCACGCAGAGTGAACTCCTGGGATGTTGAGCGTCTCCCATTCATTCCAAAAGCGAGAGGTTGCTTCGGGGTCAGGTTGAATCTCGAGAACCTGGGGAATCGCGAGCTTCATTGATTGATGGCGACTGAGAAATTCTGAAAGTCCGTGGCCTGCTACTCGAGCATAAGACAATCCCCATTGAGAAGCCCAATCCTGAAAGTTCAGAGTGTGGGCGTTGACATACGAGGGGTCTTTGAAAATCCGATCGAAAATCCGCCCTCCATGATTATTGATGACGACCAGATGCCACTGGGGAAGGTTTTTTCTCGACTCGATGAGGGAATGAAGAATCCAGGGGGCGTTCAAGTCATAGAGCGTCGTCAGGTCCCCCAGAAGACACCAGTGTTCGCGAGAGTTCGACTCGAGCATTCCAAAGAACGTCGAGAGCTGCCCGTCGATTCCATTGAGCCCTCGATTGGCCGCAAAGATTCGCGATGGAAGTGTAGCGCTCGGTGTTTCCTGAGGAAGCGCCGCAAGGTCCCATTCGCGGATGGGAAGCGAGTTTCCTAAGTAAACGAGCGCCTCATTTGAAATCGTACGGCTGAGAGAACGAAACACTCCCGGCTCGCTTCCCGGAAGTTCTTCAAGAAGTCGATTCAAGTGCTGCGTGCGAGTTTGATTGCTTTGCTTCCACAAGCGATACGAGTCAGTTCCTGAAAATCTGGGCGCTGGAACGGTCAATCGATAGAGGTCGCGCAAGGGCATTCGAAGAGACTGCGCGCGAGGAAGCCCTGAAAAGGGAAGCGGACTGATGCTTAGAACGGGAATACCAGAGGCTTTCGGGTGAACTTCGAGATCTCTCCAAAATCGCAGGGTGGGAACTCCGCCGATTCGAATGATGGAGTCGATTTCATAGCCACTTTGAGCGGCTTCTTCATAGAGTTTTCCATGAGGTCGAATCCGGAGGTCATTGAGGCTGAGGTCTTCAGCGAGTTGCGAGAGAGCCTCGGTGATTACAGGGTATCCCCAACTTTTAAGAACGGATGAAACCATTCGGCTTTCATCACGTGAAAGCTCGCCAACAATCACCAAAGGATGCACCGACTGCGAAAACTCGGGAATCTCTCTCGGGAGCTGCTCCGGTAAGGTTTCGTTTTGGGGTTCTTCAAAACAGACATTCCAGTGCACGGGCCCCGTGTTGGGAAGAGAATTCAATGAATGGGGATTTTTGATCTCAAGGTCAGAGGCGCCATCGATGTCGTGTGACTCGACAGCATACACCCCAAAAATGCCCGCTTGTTCGCAGGATTGCGGAGCACCTGTTCCGCGAAAACGTCGGGGCCGGTCAGCTGTAAGAAAAAAAACCGAGGTACCTGAGTAGTAAGCCTCCATCACCGACGGAAGGAGCTCTCCCACGGCAGTACCTGAAGTGGTGATCACTGCAACAGGGAGAGTGCTTGATCGAGCGCAGCCCAAGGCAAAAAAACCGGCTGCACGTTCATCAAAGTGATGAAGTACTTCAAAGTTCAAACGGGTTTCTGCAGTGAGCGCCGCAATCCATGGGCTATTGCGAGCGCCAGGGCAAACCACGATCGTCTTGATCCCACGATCCTTCAGCGCTTGAAGGGTTCGCAAGGCCAGTTCAGAATTCGAAATCCAGGTGGTGGTGGTCATCGGCGAGGTTCTTTCGAGGGATTTAAGCCAAAAAGATCCAGGATCGCATTCCATTTTCTTTCAATTTCGTTCCATTCGCGTTCTGGAGTGCTTCCCTCGACAACTCCCGCGCCGGCTCCGATCCTGCAGAATTTTTCTGCGACATTCCACTCGATATTTCGAATCGCAACCACACAGGTTTCCTCATCAGCTACGCGCACTCCAAATGGTGCCCCAAATCGAGAGCGCGGTTGAGCCTGTTCTTGATGACAAAGCCATTTCCAGCCGGCCTCTCGCGGAGCTGCTCCGAGTGCAGGGGTGGGGTGCAAGCGATGGATCAGGGTAGACCAGAGCGCCTGAGGAACCGACGGGCTTAAGTCGAGGGCAATCGGTGTGTGCAAATGCAAGAGTCTTCCGGCACGTCGAACCCCAGTTTCACTCAGATGAAGAGTGCCTAGGTCCCGGAGGTTTTGGCAAATGTCGTCGATCACGATCTGGTGTTCGCGTCGTTCCTTAGGGTCTTCGAGTAAGCGTGGGGCTAACGAGAGCAGATCCTCTCCTGGAGTTCCGATTCCGAGAGTGCCGGCAAGCGCCATGGTCGTGATTCTTGAACCGTCTTTTTTAAAAAGCAGTTCCGGAGTGACGCCCAAGATTCCCCGTTCCTGATTCCAAAGGCCGTACAGGGCGCCTCCCTCTTGCTCATGAAAATCGAGGGCTTGAGCTAAAAGCCAAGCGATGGCTTCGGGATGACGCAAGTCTTGGTTCGTTCCTTCTAGAAACGCGATAGGAACCGCTTTTCGAAGCGCTCCCTTCTGGATGGCTTGAAGCACCTCTTGAGTGCGGTTTTTAAAGGCCACCTGCTGCTCAGCTTGGCCGTGCCAGGATAGTTTCGGGCACGAAAGCCCTTGCGAATGCAGGCGGTCTCGAAGCTCTTGATGTGAAAAAGTCGAAACGTGTTGGGCCGGGTACCAGGCAGGTTCAGCGCTTGAAGCCGTCGAAAAAAATCCGGGACTATACCAAGCCGGGACATTTTCCGGAGGGTCTTGTTGGGGGTTTGAAACCAGACTCACAAAAACTTTGGTGCTCGAGGGTGGCGCCCAGAGTGCCCAAGACTGGTCTGCAGACCTCGTGAGCGGAAAGAGGTGGCTCTCCTTCTCGAAAAATCGACGATCGAAACTCAAGAATCTCCCCTTTCCCGTGAGTTTAAGCTTTCTTGAACTTAGCAAAAACTCGTGTAAACTCAAAGAATCAGGACTATGAGGTCTTACCGTGAATGCTGTGAAGTCGTCGAGTGTGGAGATTCAAGTGCCTGGAGCCACCCAGCCTTTTCGGGTGGGTGGAGGCCATTTTGCCATGATCGCCGGGCCGTGTTCGGTTGATCAGCCCTCTCACTATTTTGATGCTGCCTCAGCATTGCGTGAACTCGGGGTGGGCGCCCTTCGTGGCGGCATTTTCAAAATGCGAACCCGTCCCGATTCGTTTCAAGGATTAAGGCATGAGGGGCTTGAGATCCTCATTGAAGCGCGAAAACGCTATGCGCTTCCGATTGTCACCGAAATCGTAGATCCCCGGCATATTGAAGTGCTGGGGGAGGTGGTAGATGTTTTTCAAGTGGGTGCTCGAAATATGTACAATTACGAGCTGCTCAAGGAGCTGGGGCAAACGCGTAAGCCGGTCTTATTAAAGCGCGCTTTTACAGCCTACTTAGACGAGTGGGCTCATGCCGCCGAATACGTTCTAAAAGCGGGCAACCCGCAAGTGATTCTTTGCGAGCGGGGGGTACGGGGTTTTGATCCGCACACCCGAAATGTCCTCGACCTTGCTTCAGTTCCGGTCATTCGCGAGCGCACGGGTCTACCAGTGGTGGTCGACCCCAGTCATGGAACGGGAAGAAAAGATCTCGTGCTGCCGATGTCGCTTGCTGCCGCTGCCGCTGGAGCCGATGGGCTATTGATCGAAGTGCATCCTCAACCAGAGGAGGCTCTTTCGGATGCCGAGCAGGCTTTGACGATTCCTGAGTTCGCGACGCTCGCTCAGAAGGTCTCGCAGATCCGCAGCCTTGTCGGAGAATCTCAATCATGATTTCTGCCCAGAAACCCGAGACCATTCAAAAAATGTTTGATCGGATAGCCAAGCGCTACGATCTTGCGAACTCGATCCTCTCGCTGGGCACGCATCGGTGGTGGAAGAGAAAACTCGTGAAGATGGCTTTGAGCTCGATTCCGAGAGATGCCGCTGCCGTTCGAATCCTCGATTGTGCGACGGGAACCGGGGATATCGCTGAGCTTTGGTCGCAGTTCTTGGCGAGGCGGGTGAGCGGGGTGCAGGGTTCAGAGATCGTGGCTACCGATTTCTCAGAGGGAATGCTGCTTGAAGCGCGCAAGAGGCAATCGAGCGAGCCCCACCGCTTTCCGGTGAACACTCGGTTTGAGTGGGCCGATGTTCAAAAGCTCTCGTTTCAGGATGGGGCTTTTGATCGCGCCACCATCTCGTTCGGAATTCGTAACGTGGCCAATCCGGTACAGGCGCTCACTGAGCTGGGTCGCGTGGTCAAGCCCGGCGGTGAGGTCTGGGTGCTGGAGTTTGGTCAGCCTCGCCTTTTTGGCGTATCCGCACTGTACCGGCTGTATTCAAAAAAAATCCTGCCTCAAGTGGGCGGATGGATCAGTGGTCAAAACGAGGCCTACCGGTATCTTGATGAGTCCTCGTCCCTGTTTCCGTGTGGCGAGGCGTTTCTTGATCTTGCTCGCGCCAGCGGAAAATTTACTGAAGTGTCTGCGATCGAGCTGACCGCCGGTGTGGCGTATCTTTACTGCCTCAAGCGCTAAGCGGTGATCAAAACACTCGCGCGCGGATGCCCTCTTTCTGCATAAAGTCGCGTATCGTGCTCGAGTCGAGTGGTTCTAG
>JBDLQW010000161.1:0-8662 GCA_039800365.1 Pseudomonadota bacterium | reverse complement strand
GAGCGCAACGACTTTCCCAGCAGGTCCGACCAGTCGTGAAAAAAAATACGTACTGACTCCACAATAGGCGCCCGCATCAAGGACCACTGCGCCCTCTCTGGGTCTTTCTCCATAAATGTATGAAGAAAAAGCAATGGCGCCTTCGGCAAGGCTCGAAAATTCGAAAGGAATGCCGCAATCTGTGAGCGTATGAACCCGCTGCCGCGAGAAGTCGACAACATCCCACTGCCGGGTGACCGAAGGAATAACCTGACTAAAGTACAGATCAAAATACGGTAAAAGGTCATAAAGGTAGATCACATTTCGGATCGAGATGATGATCCTTCGTCGCCCCTTATTGATGAGAATCGTGTCACCCCGGCGACTAAGTGAACACCCGAATCTTGCAGGAAAATCCTTCTGAATCCCGTTGAACTCCAAAAGAGATTCAAATGGAAAAAGGGCTCTTCGGGTTCGTTTCAGTGCTGATCCAAACTTTCTGGAAATGTTCATTATTAAACTTCCTAACGGTGGATTCGACAGGGTCACGAACTCAGGCGGACGTTAGACTCGTGAACCGCTGTAATATCAGTGCGACACAAGTCGGAATCTCTTGTGGTAACTGACAAATTACAGTGACTCCTGCAGACTCCAGTTCCTCACGACTACCGAAGCCATAAAGCACCCCCAGGCTTGTAAGCCCTAGATTTCGCGCTGCTATGCCATCGTGCATGCGATCACCAATCATAATCGATCTCTCTGGTGCATGTTCGCTTAAACGAAGCCCTCTCCCAAGAATCGTGGTTTTATCGCCCGATTGCGAGAGGTCCCGCCCGAAGATCCTCCCTGAAAAGAGAGGCTCCAGCCCAAAGTGCGAGAGCACAGTTTCGGCCTGCTTCTGAGGTTTGGATGTCGCCACCGAGAGCGAGTGCCCTGCCGAGAGCAGGGCATCGAGGCTCTCACGTAGACCGGGGTAATGCTTTTGCCGGTACAGACCCTCACGCTCGTAATGCTCGCGATAATGAAAGATCAGCTCCGGAAGCGCTGCCGATGGAAGCACCTTTTCTCCAAAATGAGCTGACCACTCATCGGCCGGAGGGCCGATGGCAGTGACGAGTGCTTCGCGTGGCGGGGCGACCAGACCACTGCTCGAAAACGCATGGGCAAGAGACAGCGTAAACCCTTCGCTGGGGTCCAGCAGGGTCCCATCCAAGTCAAAAAAGAGGTGTGCCACCAAGGATCAGATACCGCGATTCATGATCAACTGGCGGAGCTCCGGATTTTGTGAATAGGGAGTGTCCATGTGGTCGATCGTGACTGGGCCGTCAGCCTTAACCGAGCGGGTCAGCTTCTCGCCGAAGAAAAGTTCGCGGCAAGAGATCTGGCCCTTTTGGAGCGGAATCGAAAGATACACGTCCTTCTCGGAAACCACATGGCCTTCCGGCAGGTCACGAACGGCATAAATGCCCCGGACCAGTCCATCGAGGTACCTGATCTCCTTGTCCGGCGGAATGCGTTTGGACGTGCCTGGAGCACCGCACATTTCCTTGGCCTTATGGAACGCCCTGAACCACTTGTCGCAGTTTTCGGGCGTCGTGCAGTAAGGCGAGACAGGAATGCCGTCGGCATCAATGTCGATATGTCTTTCAAAGGTCCTAGCGCCCTTTGCGTAGGCCATCATAATGGACGCATCCCAGCTCGTCTGCTCATGGGTCGAGAAACCAATGGTCAGGTGCGGATAGCGATTCTTGAGGAAGTCGATTTGGTTGAGCTCGAGTTCCTTGTCCTCGGAAGGGTAAATCGAGACGCAATGATTGATTGAAATAGGAATATTACGATTGGTGAAGAACGTCACCAGATCGTCGATGTCCTTGAGGCTTGAGCCGCCGGTGGACGCGATCACCGGTTTCTTAGTCTTTGCGATCTTCTCGAGCAGAACCCAGTCATTGAGGTCTGAGCTTGCAATCTTGATGATGGCGCAGCCGAATTCGACGCATTTGTCGACGCCAACTTCGTCGAAGGGAGTGGCCATCACCATGCAGTTGTTCTTGCGGACCTCCTCGCAAAGGATACGGTAGTTGTCCCAAGCCATATGGGTGTCGAGTGTCTTTTTGATGTAGCGGATATCAGTCCGACCGCGGAAATCCTTGTGGATGAAGTTGTCGACATCGCGGAACTGAAGCTTGATTGCCGCCTTGATGTTGTTGTGGCGCACGATACGTCCGAAATCGTGGACAATTTTAATTCCACGATCAAGCTTGCCCCAATGGTTACTAGCAAGTTCAAGCACGAACAGCTCGTCAAAAATATTTGCGTGGATAACAGACATCGGTTTCCTCTTGTCTAGGTAAAAGAATTGGAATTGGTCGGGTTTATAAGTCTTGAGGTGGCATAGATCAAGAGGCCATTCAGCGCGTCCTCGGAAATTCCACTTACAGCAATAGGTAGCTTCAGCAAGTGATTGAGATCTGATCGTAAGATTTCAATTTTTTGTGCGAGGCCCCCTGATACGAGAATCTTCGAAGAGTGGGCCTGCGGAAGCGCCCCCGAAGCATTCCGGTAGTTTTCTGCCATCGACCGGAGTGCGGCTCGAAATAGGTGGGCGGCAGAAAGGTTTGCTTCCCTGAGTTTCGTGACCGATCCCTCGCTTCCGGTGGCACACGGAAAGAGCGACAGGTCGACCTGTGGGAGTCCCTCTACTTGAATGGACTCAGCGCTCTCAACGAGCCTCCTCCAGCACTCCTGTTCAGTCACCCCGCAGTCGATTGCAAGTTGGCTCAGGGTGCGCACCCACGAATTCAGCGACCTACCGGCTGGAAGATGGGTGATGGTAGCCAGGAGCTTTCCATCGAAGAATGGCCGCAGCTGAAACTGCGAGCTTGAGGCAGGGGGAATCGCATCTAAGATTTGGCTCACCTGCGATCCAGTGGCCACGTTTACGGACAAATCGCCTGACTGAAGGCCCACGCCCAGAAGTGCGGCCTGCTGATCTCCGATCGGCGGCAAGATTCGAAGCTTCTTCCCTGCAATCTCGACCGTGGAAACGATCGAGTGCGTTGAGATTTCCGGAAAATGAAGCGCTCCAAGTCCGAGATGCGAGATCCATTCACGATGCCATCCACCATTGAGGATGGACCAAAGTCCGGTAGCGGCCGCCTGAGTGGGATGTAATGGGAGCGGGTAGCCGGAAAGCCGGAAAACAATCCAGTCAGCCAGACTCAACGGCATAGCGCCATTCCAGACCGACGCAGGAAGACTGGATTTCCAAGAGGTAAGAACAGCACAAGGATGGCCTGGCTTAAGCTCGTTTCCGAGACTCCAGGAAATCCCATCCGCACTTAGCTTCTGAATCTCTGCCCAAACCCCATTCACTAGCGAGCGCTGGTCCTGCCAGGTGGCGCACGCCGTGAGCGCGCTTCCCGATACTGAGCACAAAAGCACAGAGTGCATCTGCGTCGAGAAGACCAGCCCTTCGATCGATGGATCGAGCGCAAGCGATTCATCGATGATAGATCGGACGATTGCCAGCACCCTCTCGGGATCAATCTCGCGAGCCCCCGGAACCGACTCGGGCAAGAACGCCGGAAAAGGACGGCGTCGAATCTCACGAAGCTCATGCTTTCGTGTATCGAGAACGGCACTCTTAATGAATGTTCCGCCGAGATCAATTCCGAGCAAATGCATGCGGCGTCTTTAGGTATTCCTCAACCCACTGCGAGAGTTCCGGCCCGTAATTCTGCGGCACGATCTTGAGACCAAAGGGCGATTCGCAGAGCAGAATCAAGTTCACAAGGCCCCTTTCTGCCTTCTTGTCCTTCTTGGTGCCATCGATCAGCGTCGAGGCCTGTGGAACGTAATTCATCTCGAAGGACAGATGCTTCCGGATCAGGGTCCGCACGCGGGTTGCAAACGATTCGCTGATCATACCCTTCTTGAGCGCAATAAAATTCACGAGGTCAATTCCCCAAGCGACCGCCAGGCCATGCGGCACTTCATAAGCGGACAGTGTCTCCAGTGAGTGCCCGAAGGTATGTCCGTAGTTCAGGATGCGCCGAAGATCCGACTCGAACTCATCCGCCTCAATCACTCCCTTCTTGATCTCAAGACTCCGGTGGATCAGCGAAGGCAGCGATGGGCCGAGGACGTCTTCACTCTCGAGCGTCCGCTCGAGCAAGTCGAAGTCGCTGCTCTTTTCGGTCAACACGAGCTTCAAAATTTCGCCGTAACCCGAGCGCACGTCTTTGCGTTCTAGCGTCCTGAGGAACTCTGGCACGATATGAACCTGCCGAGGAGCATGGAACACGCCAACCTGGTTCTTAAACTGATTGTGGTTGATTCCGCATTTTGCACCGATGCAGCTGTCGCACATCGAGAGAAGTGTCGAGGGATAGAAGATCCAGTCGATGCCGCGATAATAAATGTGCGATGTGAAGGCACAAATGTCCTGAATAATGCCGCCACCAATGGCAACTAGCGTCGACTTCTTGTGGGCGCCATTTTCCTGTAGCCAGGTTGCCAGATTGGCCACGCCTTCCAGGGTCTTGGTATTCTCGTCTGCATCAAGGAGCATCGTGGGCCACTGTTGGGTGACTTGCTCAAGAACCGGCCGATAAAGCCGTTCGACGTTGCGATCAATAACGATGAAGACGGATTTACCAGAGCGGATTGGCTCCAGCGCGGACGTTAGATCCTTCCAGAACTCTACCTTGTAGTCACCCATAGCGGAGCGGATCTGAAGGGGCTGCGGAAGTGGTGGCATGGTGGCATTCATTGTATTGAAAATCCTCCGTCAATGATGATGTTCTGGCCTGTCAAATAAGTATTGCGCTCGCTCACTAGGAACTCTACGAGTTCAGCGATTTCACTCGGTGCTGCAAGGCGGCCCAGCGCCGTTGCCGAGGCAAGTGCCTCGATCCGTTCGGGCGGATTATTCCGCCGAGTAAGCTCGGTGTCGACAAACCCAGGGCAAACGGAGTTCACGAGAACTCCACGCGGGCCGAACTCAAGGGCCGCCGTGCGAGTGAGTGCATCAAGCGCGGCCTTAGACGCACTATAGGGAGCCCGACCAGGTCGGGCGAGGGCGCTATAGGCCGAGCTGATGTTAACAATTCGTCCCCAGCCTCGGCCGGCCATTTTCTCGCCAATCGCGCGGATGAGCTGAAATGCCGAGACGAAGTTGACCTGCAGAGTTTTCTGCAGATGCTCGTCAGTCACTTCTTCAATGGGCTTCGGAAAGTTCTCACCTGCACAATTAACCAGGATGTCCCAGGGGCTACCGACTTTCGAGAGGTAGCTCTCAACCCCGTGCAAAGCCGAAAGATCCAACTCTGATCTCCCGGGCGAGTCGACAACGTAGCCCTGCGTGCGCAGGCGATCGACAATCGCCTTACCAATGCCTCGAGAGGCGCCGGTAACGAGAGCTCGGCGAGCCATCTTATTTTTCCTCCCAAAGCGGAATCAGCATGTTCTTCGCAAACTCTTCTCGTGGCAAGAAGGGGGCGAGGTCCTCAAGGGGCGAGGAGACCATGCGGCCGTCGGGAAGCTTTTTCGAGGCAAGCTTCGGCGAGAACTGCTGGTGCAGGTCGATGTGAATCTCTGTGACTGAAGCACCAGGCGTTTCTAACGACTTTCTAATGACTTCTGGCAGCTCAGCATGGGTGGAGGCCGAGAAGTATGGAAGTTCGAAGGCAGCGGCGAGCTTGCCGAAGTTCGGAAAGCCGAGACCGCTCTCAAGGCCGCAGCCGACGATATTATCAGGAAAGTAGTTCTGCTGGGTCTGGCGTATCGAGTGGTAACCTTGGTTGTTCAGGAGGAAGATCTTAATCGGTAGGCGATGCGTTTGAATCGTCTGCAGCTCCTGCACGTTCATCTGGATCGAGCCATCGCCCGCAAGACAGATGACCTTGCGCTTTTCGCCTGCCACCGAAGCACCAATGGCACCTGGAAGATCATAGCCCATCGAGGCACAGCCGCTATTGGTGTAGAGGCGCTGTCCCTTCTTCAGGAAGGCTGCCTGGAAGCTCGTCACACACGCTGTTCCGTCTCCGGATACGACCCACTGATCTTCGGGAAGTTGATGAAAGAGCTCGTCCATTAGCACATACGGATTCACGGGCGCGGGCGACTGGCGATACTCTGGCAGAACTGCCGGATACCTGCGGCAGCGTTCGCGGCACCATTCGAGGTACTCGCGGTGGGCGCTCGACGGTCCTTCATACGGAAGGCTCTTCATCGTGGCCAAAAATTCCTTCAAGTCAGCATGAATCGGGTGATCGATCCGGAGTGTGGCCTTCTTCATTTCGGCTGCGTCGATATCAACCATGGTGATCGACGCGGCACGTGCGAAGCTTTTCCAGTTATAACTGATCTGTCGGATATTGAGGCGCGAACCGAGAACAAGGAGGAAATCGCTGTTCTGTACGGCAAAATTTCCACCGCGGTCTCCCACTGTTCCGGGGCGGCCAGAATAGAGAGGGTGGTCGTTCCACAGAATGTCGTGGGCGTTCCAGGCCGTGGTGACTGGAATTCCAAGTCGATCAACGAGCTCAATGAACTCTCGATGAGCACCAGAGATGCGAACGCCGCCGCCACCAATAATGACGGGGCGCTTGGCGCTGCGAAGCCTCTGAAGCAGATCTGAGCAGGCCTTCTTCAGATCTGGCGTTTCGGAGACAAACGGCGCTTCTTCTGGCTGAAATCCTCGCAGCTTTGTGGAATCGACTAGTGCCGCCTGAACATTGATCGGAATGTCGAGCCACACAGGTCCAGGGCGCCCCGACGTGCAGAGGTGCCAGGCTTTTTCGAGATGATAGCGGATGGAAAGAGGATCAGTGACGAGCTCGGCGTATTTCGTCACAGGACGAGCCATGGCGATGATGTCTACTTCCTGATCGCCGAGCTGACGCAGAGGCAGAGGCGTGCTGCTAATGAGCGTTTCGGTCTTTACCTGTCCCGAAACAACGAACATCGCACAAGAATCAACGTAGGCCCCATAAACCCCAGTTAGCGCATTGGTGCCGCCTGGTCCCGTTGTGACGTTCACAGCTGCAACTCTGCCGCTCATCCGAAAGTAACTTTCTGCGGCCATCGCGCAGGCCTGCTCATGGTGGCAGGCCACGTATTCCATGTCCTTGCACCGACCAAAGGCGTCGTTAAGGTGCATGGCGCCTCCACCGGTGACGAGGAAAGTGTGGCGCACTCCCTTCGAGGCGAGGAATTGGGCGATGTAATCGGCAACGCGGATCTTGTGCATGGTATGCCTCATTTCGGGGGTATTACAATTCTTGCGGATCAATTTCAAAGATAGGCTTCAATGACTTCCTTCGACCAAGAAGCTCTATTACCGCTCTCCGTACTTTTCGAGCGCCTCCAACAGACCAGGTACGCTTGGCAGCAGTGACGTTTTGATGAATGCGCTTCGCCAAGGGCAAAACGCCACAAACCTTTAGGATCAACTTGATCAAATAGACTGGTTTCATCTCAGTTGACCCATTTCGTGTCGTCCAGATCTAACCGCTTCAGGCGATTACAGAAGCGGATCGAATCCAAACTCTGCGACGAATAAAGTCCATCGAATTTCTCACCAATTTCCAAACTGAGGTCCTTGATTGGGGCAATCATGCTCTGAACGGTATTCGATGGGTGATCAAGGACCTTGGGGCCGAACATTCGTGGAAGCTTGAATGAGCCCATCTCAATCAGTGCGAGATCCTGGAGTTCCTTCAAGAGCTCCTCGCGCAAGCTAACAACCGGATGAGTCAAAGGATTTCGACAAAAGTGGAGCCCCAATAGACGTCTAGTGGAAACAGAATCGGAGGCATTAGTGCAGTGAATGAGGTTGTGATTGAACACGATGATATCACCTGGATTAGTGGACACCACGCACTGGGGAATGGTCCGGTTTGCTCCAGGCACCGTAGGATCATGTCCAGCCCCGAAAAAGTCGTACTCATCAAATCCTCCTGAATGAGGAGGCTCGGGCCAGCGAAGAGCTTTCCCTATCAAAGAGCTAAACTGATCGGTCACGAACTGCGTGCCAGGGATTACTCGCAACGCACCAGACCGCGC
Organism: Pseudomonadota bacterium; assembly: GCA_039800365.1. Lineage (GTDB taxonomy): Bacteria > Bdellovibrionota > UBA1018 > UBA1018 > UBA1018 > CAIOHW01. The sequence continues at coordinate 616 of JBDLQW010000161.1, read as the reverse complement.
ATCTGCCTTCTGAAAGTAGATGAGCACTTTGCAGCTCTTGTTGCGGATGAGGTAATCTCGGTGCCACCCCGTCGCTCGTCTGAAGATATTTCCATCAGAGCCCTTGTAAATGAAGCCCTCTCCCATCAGGGCCGCGATGACGAGGTTAAGCTTCTGGAGGGTCAGGACTGATGCCAGATTCTCATCCAGATCAATGAACTGAGGAAGTAAGTAATTTCTTTCTGGGCTTAATTCTCCAAAACGACTGACCATGACTCGATCGAAATTTCGGCCGAGCGAATCCATCTCTTCGGAAGAAAAGAACCCGGGAATTTTTATGAACCCAAATGCGTGGAAGTAGTTGGTCGCTGCTTCAAGGTTAAACTTTCCGTCCATCCTTCATCCTTCCGTTTACGGGCTCCTTAATTTGTCCTGAAACAATCGGTCGGCGGCCGCGGCGGCCTCGCCTCTGAACTCAAGAATCCCCGGCGCCATCTCTATGACTCGAAAGGTAGTTTTTGCCCGTTTCCAACTTTTGGCAGACCAGAGTGCCTCCGTAAATAGGGGAATGGCACGAAAGCCGTAAAGGCTCCAAAGACTAGAGAATGTGACTCTGATCCGGTCGAACTTGCTGTCA
>JBDLQW010000160.1:0-6184 GCA_039800365.1 Pseudomonadota bacterium | reverse complement strand
AACGGGGGCCCCTCCCGTAGGCTCAGAAGGGCGGCCTGCAGGTTCTGGGGCGGCCGATTCCGATCTCGAGCTAGAAACGAGGCTTCCGTCCTCAGTGAGGTTGTATTGCATCTCAGGTGGCGCTGAAGATTCGAAGTGACCCTCGTCAGCCGACCACTCGGATTCAGCCAGTTGAACTGCAAAAAGCTTGCGAACCACGTCACCCGTGATTTGATTCATCATCATTTCGAAGAATCGATAGCCCTCTTTTTTATAAACAATCAGCGGATCTTTCTGCCCATAGCCCTGCAGTCCTACGCCTTCGCGAAGGTGGTCCATGGCAAGCAGATGGTCCTTCCAGAGGTGATCGATCGTGGTCAGTAAGACCATCTTTTCGATTTGGCGCATGGTTTCGTCTCCCATGCCCTTTTCCTTGGCCGAGTAAGCCTCGGTCGCAAGCTTTTGAATCAAGCCTCTGAGTCCCTCGCCATTCAAGGGGCGAATGTCGTTCTCTTGAATCTGCGTGTGAATCGAGAACATCACTGCCATCGCGTCATTGAGCTCTTTCAAGTCGAGAGTCGGAACGCCATTGACCTTTTTCATCTTTCCGCCTGGAAAGAAGTCTTCGGCGATGACCGAAGCGAGCTCTTCGACCATCGAGAAAACCATCTCGCGAAGGTGGCTTCTGGCCAGAACTTCCCGGCGCCACGCGTACACGACTTGACGCTGTTGGTTCATCACGTCGTCGTATTCTAGCAAGTGCTTTCGGATGTCGTAGTTATGCCCTTCGACTTTCTTTTGGGCATTCTCAATGGCTTTGTTGATCCAGCGATGCTCGATCGGCAGATCGTCTTCCATGAAGCGCGCAATATTCACACCCCCGAAAATGCGCATCAGGTCGTCTTCGAGACAGAGATAAAACCGGCTCAAGCCCGGGTCGCCTTGGCGGCCTGAACGACCGCGGAGCTGATTGTCGATCCGGCGGGACTCGTGGCGTTCGGTGCCCAAGACATAAAGCCCACCCAGCTTTTTGACCTCTTCTCGCTCGGCTTCGCAGCTCGTCTTCCAGCGAGCTAAGGTTTCTTCGAATTTCTTTTCATAGTCCTGCTTGGCCTTTTCGAATGCCTCAGTGGCTTCCGGCGAAGGTGCGCCGGTTAGCGTGGGGGCAGGGCCCATTTCTGCTTTGGCTAATTTTTCGGGGTCGCCTCCCAGGAGGATATCCGTGCCTCGGCCGGCCATATTCGTCGAGATGGTTACTGCCCCTTTGCGACCCGCCTGCGCGACGACTTCGGCCTCTTTCTCATGCTGTTTGGCATTCAATACTTTGTGGGGAATTCCTTCGCGTTTGAGAAGCTGAGACAGGAGCTCTGATTTTTCTACCGATACCGTGCCCACCAAGACGGGTTGACCGGTTTTCTGCTTTTCCCGGATGTCTTCGGCAATCGTTTTCAACTTGCCCTGTAGATTCTTGAAAATCACATCGGCTTCATCATGCCGAACCGCTGCGCGGTTGGTCGGGATGACGGTCACATCGAGCTTATAGATCTGTTTGAACTCAGTTGCTTCCGTGTCGGCGGTGCCCGTCATTCCTGAGAGCTTTTTGTACATCCTAAAGTAGTTCTGGAAGGTGATCGTGGCCAGAGTTTGATTTTCGTTCTCGATGCTCACGCCTTCTTTTGCTTCAATCGCTTGATGCAGGCCGTCGGACCACCGGCGCCCTGGCATCAATCTGCCGGTAAATTCATCGACAATCATGACCTCGCCGTCGCGAACCACGTAATCGACGTCTCGCTTGAAGATCACATGCGCCCGTAGCGCTTGGTTGACGTGGTGAAGCGTTTCGATGTGGGTGGGGTCGTAGAGATTGGGGAGTCCTAACCGCTTCTCCATCTTTTCGACGCCCGCGTCGGTCAGGGCAGCAGTCTTCGATTTTTCGTCAACCGTGTAATCGACTTCTTTCAGTAGGCCACCGTCGGCTCGAATTTGGCGGTCAATCTCGTAGTACTGATCGGTGGTTTGGTCGGTCGGGCCGCTGATGATCAGGGGGGTTCGAGCCTCATCGATCAGAATCGAGTCGACTTCGTCTACGATGGCGAAGTTGAGTTCGCGCTGAACGTAATCTTCGAGCCTAAATTTCATATTGTCGCGAAGGTAGTCGAACCCGAATTCATTGTTGGTGCCGTAAGTGATGTCACAAGCGTAATTACGCTTTCTTTCAGCGTCGGTGAGGCCATGAACGATGATTCCTGTCGAAAGGCCGAGAAAACGGTGAATTTGACCCATCCAAGACGAGTCGCGCTTGGCTAAGTAGTCATTGACCGTGATGACATGAACCCCTTTTCCCGTCAGGGCGTTCAGATAGGAAGGCAGCGTGGCAACCAGGGTTTTTCCTTCTCCGGTGCGCATTTCGGCGATTCGTCCCCGATGGAGCGTGATTCCACCGATCATTTGGACATCGTAGTGACGTTGACCGATCACTCGCCAGGATGCTTCTCGTACCGTCGCGAAAGCCTCGGGCAAAAGGGCGTCCAGCTTTTCGCCGTTGGCTAAACGCTGTTTAAATTCTGCGGTCTTCCCTGCCAACTGGGCATCGGAGAGCGCCTTCATCGAGGGCTCAAGTTGTTGAATGCGGTCGATCAGCGGTCGAATCGATTTCAGTTCGCGATCGTTTTGGGTTCCAAAAAGCTTTCTGGCAATGGTCTGCAGGGCCATGAACTTTCAACACCTGCTGTTGCCAGCCGGTGCTCCTTGTGAAGTCAGGGCTCCGCTTTGCTGGCGGAAACGCCCTGCTCGTCGATTGTCTTTCGGTTGGTGACCTTTCCGTTAGCGATCCTTCAGTTGATGATCCTTCTGGTCGATTACCTTCCGTTACCTTCCGTTGGTGATCCAACCCGAACCCAATTTGCGCTCATCGATACCGATCAGAGCCAATCAGAAGCGGGGCACACTTGTCGCGACGATAACTCAGTTTTCTAAAATGTACGAGAGTGGGTCAACAGGAGTTCCATTTATCCGCACTTCGTAATGAAGATGGGGGCCAGTGCTTCTGCCGCTGTTTCCCAACTGAGCGATCGAGTCGCCGCGCTGAACTTTTTGGCCAACCCGGGTCAAGAGCTGTCGATTATGGGCATACCAAGTTTCTAGGCCATAGCCATGATCGAGAATCACCGTTTGGCCGTATCCCGCTTTGGCCCCTGCGAAAACCACGGTCCCATCGGCGGTGGCGCGAATGGCCGTGCCCGGATAGTTGGCGATATCGAGGCCCTCGTGCATTTTCTCGCGCCCTCCATAAGGTGAGCGCCGCACTCCAAACCCCGATGTAAAATACCCTACCGCGGGGCGGCGTGTTGGGGTCGCTGCCAGAAAAGCTTTTTGGTCTGAAAGCAGTTCGTACTGATCGTGAAGCTGCTGCTCGAGAATCGAGCTCTCCTGCGCGACCTGCGCGAAGCGCAGTTCCCAGTCCGCTTGTTTTCGCGCCAGGCGCAGGTCTTCGGGGCTAATGGCTTTTCCGTCGGGTGTCTTAACTGCGAATTCGGTTTCAATATTCGAAGTGGCGTCTGGCAGCGGGGTCTCGTTGAGAGACTCAATGAGCTTATTCCGGTCTTCAATATTGGTGATCACTTTGAGGCGGGTACTGAAGGTCTTGATCCGCTCCATGGTCTCTTGAATGCTCGCAATGCGGTTTTCAAAGACCTGCACTTGCTGGCGAAGCTGGCGATTCTCAATTCTAAGATCCTTGTTTTCGGTGATCTGGCCCATCACATACCAGTAGTCCAGCAGCATGATGATGGCGATGGCGCCCGCGAAAAGCCCCCCGATTGCCGAGACGCGTACCAGCCAATGCGGGACTACCCAGCGGCGGATGGCTGAGGTTCGTTCCGGAATGATCATGATGGTGTAGTATTGATTGCTTTTGCTCACGCTACTGGTCTCCGATTTCCAAAAGCCCGACGCTGATGTTGTCATCTCCGCCACGCTCGTTCGCCAGCGCGATCAAGCGCTCGCCGCACGCTTTCCAATCACGAGATTCGCGGAATTGCTCAATGGTTGCCAAAATTTCAGCATCGTCTACTTGTCCGGTAAGCCCATCGGAGCAAAGCATGAACACGTCATCTCGCTCTACGGAAAGGTGATAGAGATCGGCCTGAACTTGAGCCTCAAAGCCTAATGAACGGGTGATCACGTTTTTCATGGCGTCGGTCTTGAGTTGCTCGCGAGTAATGAGTCCTGCCCTGAGTTTCTCTTGAACCAGTGAATGATCGCGAGTCAGTTGCCAGAGGCCGCCGCGCTTGATGAGGTAGCAGCGCGAGTCGCCGACGTGAATGATCCAGGCTTGGCGCGGATTGGTAGGAGAGTCGACAGAAAGAAGCGTCGAGGTCGTTCCCATTCCTCGAAGCGACTCATTTTCTTGCGAAAGCTGATAGATCGCCTGATGCGCGAGGTTAAGTCCATGAATCAACCGGTCAGCCATGCTGTCTTTCGATTCCTGGGCAAGGTTTTCACTTTGCTTCTCGACTGCGAGTCGGCTTGCGGTTTCGCCACCGCGATGGCCCCCCATGCCGTCAGCGATCATGCAGAAACCCCGTTCCGCCGAGGCAAAGCCGTTGTCTTGGTTCTTGCTGCGTTTTGAGCCGATATCGGTAAGAAAAACTGCGCGAATCGCCAGCATCACGGGTTTAATTTCCTCCGATAGAAAGTGAGTTGACCATTGCGCTGGGCGCTCCCACGGAACCCTGGAATTCTAAGTCGTGAGCGAGCTCGACGATGTCTCGAAAAAGGTGCAGAACATTGCCTGCCACAGCGAATCCGCGAATGGGTGCTGTGATTCGCCCCTTCTCCAGGAGAAACCCTGAGGCGCCTAACGAAAATTCACCCGTGATGGGATTGGCCGTGTGAACTCCCATCAGGTCGGTGATGACCACGCCAGACCCCGCGAGCCCACAAAGTTCTTCGAAGCTTTTCTTTCCTGGTTGAAGAACTAAGTTGGTGGTTCCGATTGACGGCTTCGCCTTGATGCTTCGAACGGCATTCCCGGTGGGCTTCTGGTGATGCTTTCGCGCATGGTACCCGTCGTAGAGAAAGGAGTTAATGCTGCCTCCCGATACCAGGGCAGTGCTTCCCGAGGGGGTTCCTTCGCCATCAAAGGGTGCGCTTGCTAAGCCGCCGTTCCAAAGTCCGTCGTCGACCAGCTGCACACGCTCGCTGAAAATCTTCTTCCCGAGCATTCCCGACAACAAGCTGCGGTTTTTGTCGATGTTTTCGCAAGAGAACGATCCTGAAAGAAAAGACACGAGCTGGATCATGGCTTCGTTTCGAAAGATTGCGGGGCAGGTGCGAGTTGGCGCTGAGATGGCCCCGAGCTTCTCGACCGCACGCTGGGCCGCTCTGACGCCCGTCGCTTGGGCGTCGAGCTCATCCCAGTGGGTGGCGTAGCGCGAGTCGTAGCCCATTTGGCTTTCGCCGTTGCGGCCCGCTCGACACAGAATCGATGCCGAGTAAATCGAGGCCTCATGCCAAAGCTGTTCACCCGATGAGTCAATCAGGCTGACTTCGTAACGCGTCTCGGAGATTGACGCCGAGCGAATGCCCTCGATCTGGTCATTGGCGCCCCGGCAAGCGGCTTCGAGCTCAAGTGCTCTGCGAATCTTCGCGTCAAGGGGGAGTGACAGGCCCGCCTCGTCGTAACGATCCCAGGCAGGATAGGGGGTTTCGCTGAACGAGCTCAGGTCATGATGCGGATCTTCCGGCATCAGCCCTGCGATTTCCCAAGCTGAATCAATCGCTCTCTCAACAGCGCTGGGCTCAAGCGAGGTGGTGTAGCTGAAGCCTAGACGGTGATCGCGCAGGACTCGAAAAGAAAGGCCCGAGTCATCCGCTCGAGAAAGGGTGTCAATTTTTTGATCCCGGGCATCGATCTTCGTCGAAACCTTCCTTTGGAAGTAGATTTCAAATTTCTGAGCGGGCAGTCGAGCCAAGTGTTCGGCCGCTTGAATCAGGGCAGGGTGACCTTTGATGTGCGAATGCATGCGTCAACAACTTTACAGTCCGATTTAGATAAAGGTAAAATCAAAAATGAGGCACCATGGGAGGTGTCCATAGCGACTTTCAACTCGAGGTGAGGGTAGCCGATGTCAAGCACGACGAATCGACCAGTTTGGGAAAAGATCCTGGGTGATCAAAAAGCCATGCAGGATTTTAGAAGCTT
>JBDLQW010000159.1:0-11936 GCA_039800365.1 Pseudomonadota bacterium | reverse complement strand
CTCCACCCCAAGCATGAGCTGGTTCCTTACGCACTTTTTAGAACGGGGCGAAGCTACTTTAGGGACGCGCCCACCGAAATTGCTCGAGATCTAGGCCCCGCGTCTCGCGCCGTTGAAGCGTACCGAGAGTTTTTAAAGCGATTTCCGAACCACTCACTTTCCGAGGACGCCCACAAAGAGCTTGATGAGGCCCTCGAGCTTTTAGCCAGGAAAGAAAACTATATCGCCCAGTTTTATCGTCGTGAGGGGCAGGTAAAAGCGGCGAAAGCACGCCTCGAGTTTTTGGTGGCAACCTATCCTGAGACGGCCACTGCCAAAGAGGCCCGAAAAACCCTTCAAGAATTGAGTGCGCCATGATCTCAAGCCTTCAGACCAACGGGGATGTTCAAATTCAGGCGCTGATCTCACAAAAGAAATGGGATGAGGCCGAAGCCGCAGTCATCCAGCGACTCAAGCATGACCCTGAAAATGCCGACGCTCATTACCTCTTGGGCGTGACTCAATATTTTCAGGGCAAACTCTCGACAACAATAGGTGCCTTGAAAAAGGCCCTCAACATCGACCCTCGGCATACTGACGCGGCGATTTGTCTTTCGGTTCTTCTCAACGATATTGGCCGTTATGACGACGCAAAAAACGTCTTCGAACAAGCCAATCAGTCGGTAGCCCACCGACAATCGAACTCAGAGCTCGCGGTGGACAAAAAATTTGCGGTCAAGCACCTCGAGCTCGCCGACCTCTATTTCCGCTACCGCCGGTACGATGAGGCGATTGAGGAGTACTCAAAAGCGGCGACGCTAGATCCCTCGAACTTAGATATCCGAATTCGACGAGCCAAGGCTTACTCGCGCAAGGGCTATGTGAGTCGAGCGATGCATGAACTCGAACAGCTTAAGAACGAGAATCCTGCCTATGTTCCGGCCAGAATTCAGCTCGGATTGTTGCACTACAGCCAAGGAAACCAGCTTGATGCCGAGCTTGAGTGGGAAAGTATCCTGACGGTTGATCCCTCGCATCGCGAGGCACGCTCTTATCTCGAAATGTCTCGAGAGCGTTTGCTGAAAAAATAAACGCTAATTTAAGCCGTTAATGGCTTCACCGTCAAAGACGGGGGAATATTACGAATTGCCACCACTGATGGGGCAGACTCTAAAGCGGCAGCTGAAGCGGGAGCCGACGCTTTGGCACGATCATGAGACTGAATGGTCATGAGGTGCGTGCGTAATTCCTTAAACATGAGGTGCTTCACGCTGTATTCGTTCTCTTGAAGCACGACCTGTTTTGCAATCTGCTCCTTGAGATTGACCACCAGGGGCGCTTTGAGGTTTGCAGTCATTTGGGTGATGTCTTCAGGAATCGTCAAGACGCTCAACACGGCTGACTGATTGACATTATCCAGCTTCAGTTCACGAAGCTCGAGAGCAGAAAGTTTCGCCGAATAATCTAAGCGAAAAACCTTAGGCTCGAGGACTGGAAATACCACTTCAGGATTATCGAGCGATTGCAGCCAAAGAATCAGAGTATCATCTGCGGGATCGATCAAACAAAAACGCGTGTACTCAGGAAAGCCCAGCAAACCTTGCGGGATGGTGATGGTCTCACCGTTCCCAACCGTCAACTGACCAAAACGTCCTGTTTGAATGATCATGACCTTCCCCTTTTTCTAAGGCCTAAACGGCCCTGCCTCAAGGCGACTCTGCGAGCACGCCCCACCGGTAACCATCAAACCTGAAATCCCGCTGAATGCCAACTATCCTTTAAGGACTTTCGACACCTGAGCCACAGCCGCAGGGCTTTTGGCGGCCTCTTGATTTTGATCCCGAATGGCGGAGTAAACCTCTTCTCGATGGATCTTCGTCTCTTTAGGGGCTTGAATTCCCAAGCGAACCTGTTTTCCCTTAATCTGAACGACCACGATCTTGATGTGGTCATCAATCGCGATGCTTTCGCCGAGTTTTCGGGTGAGTACTAGCATAACCTCTTGTTACCTCTTGCTCATTCATGTCGGCCGTGAGCGGGGCCGGTATGGGCGGTAGTCCATTACCAGGGGTCGGTATAGACCATTCGCTGGCCCGCTGGCAACCGCTGGTTATTTCAGAAAATCCAGAAGAGTGGGTTGTATGAGTTTTTGCGAGGTCGCTAATGCCCCCCGAAAGACCGTCTCCTCCCGCGCGAGGTCGGACATCACTTGAGCCATATCTGCATCCTCCAAGGTTGAACTCAGGGCTGCCCCAGTGACATTCTGACGCTCGAGTGACTGGGTTGCCATCGATACCCCCTGCATTCGTGAGCCCAAAAGGGCGCGAGTCGAAGTGATTTTGGCATGAAGGTCGTCAAAACCCTCCAATGTCGCCCTGATTCCGGCATCATCGCCTGAAAGAAGCGATCCCTTAAGCGCCTGAAGCTCCTCGAAGAGATTGACGTTCTGCACAACGGGGCCACCCTCGCCAGCGGGAGACCTGAAGCTCCCACTATCGCCGGTGCTCATTTTCTTTGCCGTCTCAGGCCGGGTGTTAAAGGCGTCGATTCCTGGAACGTTCATTCCCAGATAAACATCCTTGGTAATTTCGACCATCATCTGACCGTCGTCGCCGCGATAGCGCCCCTCAAGATCAAAGGGCGCCTGCGTGGTCTTATACCCTCCAAACAGATACCGGTCTCCGATTCTTCGATTCGCAGCCGCCACGGCCTGCTGGTAGAGCTGCGTTACTTCCTCCGCAACTGCCAATCGAGTCTGAGGGTTGGCACTGGCTCCACTGCTTTGACCGAGTGCAATTTCTTTGGCCCGGACCAAAAGGTCTGAGATTTCTGAAAGCGCTGACTCAGAGTTTTCTAAAAAACTCTCGGCCAATCGCGCATTCATCATAAACTGCTCATTGTTCACTTTGTCCGTTCGAATTGCCAAGACTTTACTGGCTGCAATGGGATCATCTGACGGAGCGAGGAGTCGCTTGGTCGTGGCAGCCTGCTCCTGGAGACGATTCATCTTGGCACGCGACTGCCCAATGGTCGCGCGCGAGGAGTCGAAATTCATCCCTTCAGTGACTCTCATCGCTCACCCCCCTCATTCCCCAAGCCTGAGAACGGTTTTCATCAGCTCATCTGCCACGCGAATCACTCTGGCCGAGGCATCGAATGCGTGTTGGTACTGCATGAGCTGAGTGGTCTCTTCGTCAATCGAAACCCCACTGACCTGCTCTCGCATCTTCCCAAGCTGGGTCATGATGTCTCGGTTCTGATTCACAGCCGAACGATTCTGATTAGCCGCGACCCCGACCTCACTGATGATGCTGTTGAAAAAATCATCAATAGTTCCCGCCCCGCCGTCCATGATGCGAAGACCTTGAATTCCAGCAATCGCAAGGGCGACGCGGTTATCAGCAGGGGCGTCAGGCTGACCGGCAGCCGCGATATTTCCGGCATTTGACCGAATCGCATCAGAAAGCATCAGCTGGTCGGCCGCGCCTCGAGGCGAATCAATAGGGCGAAAAAAATCAACCTGAGTGCCCCCATCGCGAGTGTATCCCATCCGATGGATCTCATTGACTGCCCGAGAGAGCTCAAACGCGATGGCATCCATCTTGTTCGATAAGGTACTAATCGTCTCGTCCCGGGTCTGTATCAGTGCGCCTAACTTACCTGTACGCAGCCGCGATGTGATCGGTTGGCCCCCATTAGAGCCTGCGAAGACGTCCACGGTGTTATCCATTTTTCCATCTTCGCTGCCCGAGGTTCGCAGGGTCGAGAACTGCTCGGCATCGCCCCCAGTCACCAAAGGGCCCAGTCCGCGCAAGTCGACCATGAACGCGCCATCTTGATTTTGATAGGCACTGACATCCACAATCGAACCCAGCTTTTTCAGGGCTAAATCGCGTTTGTCGAGAATGTCGTTTGGTGAGCCTCCAGAGATCTCGACCTGTCGAATCTTCGTGTTGAGGTCGCTGATCTCTCGGGAAATCTGATTCGCCTCACGAACGTAATTCTCAATTCGAGCATCAACGTGAGACCTCACATCTCCTAGCTGAACCTTCATTCGTCGAAAGTCATTGATCATTGCCTGAGCAGACTCACGAACTGCCTCACGAAGAGCGAGATTCTCGGGTTCGTTCGAGAGTTTTCTGAAATCGTTGAAAAACTTCGACATCAGGCGATTGAGACCCTCACCGCTCATCTCGTTAAAAATGTCCTCGGTTTGCTTCAGAATCACTTCACGCTCTTCGGCGTGAGCGAGATCACGCCCCGTGCTTCTAATCTGGCGATCGATGTAATCGTTATTAACGCGATCAATTCGAGATACGGTCGTACCTGTTCCGACGGTCGCCTTACCCATATCTTTCGAGGCTGGCGACTCCGAGGCTTGATGAACTTTCTGGCGAGTGTACCCTTCAGTGTTCGCATTCGAGATATTATGGCCAGCCGTAGAGACGCCGGCCCGGGCTGCCGTCATCCCTGAGCGTCCGATGTGCATGACATTTCCAATACCCATCGGCGCGCCTCCTAAACTTCCCTCGAGATCAGGCGCGATCCCGCTGCAGTCGTCTGGGGATGTCCCGTCGACGAATACGTTCCTGAGCGGGGGGTTGCCTCGCCCAGAATGTTTTTCTTCATCTGATTCACATGATCAATCGAGGCCTCTAAAAATCGCGCGTTCGACTGGTTCTCACTTTGAATCTCAGAAACCAGGTGCATGAGTCGGTCACGAATCGCCACGAAACGCTCTGCTAAGGCGAGGTCACGCACCTGAAGCTTCTGAATCAGAGGCGATAGGGTGGCCTGCTCGGCTGAAACGCCAAGCTCGACACTCAACGCAGGAATAAGCCGCACTCGATGGGCTTCCTCCAGGGCAATCTGATGCAGAAGCGATTGTTTCTGCTCGCTGACTTCCTGAATCTGAGGAAGATTCATGGACACCAAGGTCAGGCGCTCCACCCGCAGCAGCTCTGCAAGTTGCTGATGAAGCTTCACCAGCCTTTCAAGCTGCGAAAAGAGTTCGGCGCTAGTACTGATGCCTTTCTCCATGAAGCAATCCTCCTGATTGCGATCACCCAATTCCTCTGGGGCTACGGAGACTTTCGCCTAACGAGCGCAAAGCCCAATCAAATCAACCGATACCCGAGCTTAAATGCTCGTCTACAAGTCGATCAGCGACGGCTTGTGCATTCACTTCGTATTTTCCAGCAGCAATTCTCGCCTTCAACTCTGCGATTTTATCTTCGCGAACATCGGGGGCTTGACCCGCGACTTCCTTCGCCTTGGCAAGGTCTTTAGCTTTCGAAGAAATTTCGGCCTTGGTGGCGCCAGAGTCTACTCTTCTAGCTGCTGCCGACTGAGAGGCATCTGCTTTCTCACTCCGCTTGGCTGCTGAAGACTCACTCGCGGACGTCGCTGCCCGATTTTGGATCGACTGGCTGGTGTTGTTCGAGCTGACTTTCATAGGTACCTCCTGTACCACGGGTTACTGCTCTTTGAGTGTAACGAGCGCCGTCGAGATAGGCAACGATCTGCTCTGCGAGACCCACTCCGCCTGCACGAGCTGCGCGTTTCGAGTATTCAGAATCTAACATTCCTTGATAGATTTCTGACGCTGGACCGTCCAGGCTCATCTCACTCTTCGGTACCGACTTTCGCATCGTCTGCATCATTTGATCTAAGAACATGGCCTCCATTCCTTGAGCGGCCTCCCTCAAGGATGGGTCCACTTCATTCCACTTCACTACGGGAACTCGCCGCTGTGGAGTCGCCGCTGAATCCAGAGGCCGAGACCCCTGAGGCACTAATCCACCAGGAACTCTCATGGAAGCCTCGATAAAACAGGCGCGGATGCAGCCCCCGCGTCCATGCGGGAAGCAGCATTGAACTCAAGACTGGACTTACCCGCCATCCTAGCAGGCCGTCGTACCTGTCTCGTTTCCTGGATATGGTGACCACCTCCGTCCTCCATGACAGAAACCACATCCGCGCCATCTATGGCCGACTCCTCCCGCGAATCAATCGCTAGAAGAGGGCCAAACCTTTCATCCAGTATAAAGTCTAACCAAGTAATCACAAGATCTCCAAGTCTGCTTGTAGCGCTCCGGTCTCGCGCAGGGTCTGAAAAATCGCCGTCAAATCTTTGGGCTGAACTCCGAGGGCGTTTAGGCTTTTAACGAGATCTGAAACGCTGGTCGGCGCCTTGAGTTCCGAAATGCTCTGACCCTTGCCACCGGGCGCCGCGCCACCCTGAACTTGAATCGTCAGGTCGCCATGCGAGATCGCTACCGGACTGAGAGTCACTCGATCGCCCATGACTACGGTTCCCGTGCGCTCATTGAGGACAACTTTGGCTTTGGTATCGACATTGACATTCATGTTCTCTAAGACAGCCAAAAGTTCGACCGTATTCCCCTCGTAATTCAGCGGTACGACCACATCGACCGTCCCGCTATCACGGGCACTGGCAAACTTCCCGCCAAGTTCGCCATTGAGGGTAACTGCCACCCGAGCGGCTGTGGTGAAGTCGGGATTATGAAGCGATAGCCGGAAGCTCTTTTTTCCAGAAAAATTCGTCTCAACGTCTTTTTCAATCGTTGCGCCAGAGACCACTCGTCCAACGGTTGGAAAGTTCTTCGTTGTCCCGTCTGCAACAGCTCCGATGCTTACAGGCCCTTGGGCTACGGCGTAGACATTCTGGTCTCCCGCTCGTAGTGGCGTCACCAAAAGCACTCCGCCCTCGAGGCTCGAGGCATCACCAATCGAGCTAACGCTGACGTCAATTTTGTTTCCCGACCGAGCAAACGGCGGCAACTTCGCGGTAACAATCACCGCTGCCGCGTTCTTCGACTTGATGGCAGCGTTTTGCTGAACATCGAGGCCCAATTTACCAAAAAGTCGATTCAAGGACTGACCTGTGACTTCAGCACCCGAGTCACCCGATCCCTTCAGACCAACCACGATCCCGTAGCCGATCAGAATGTTTTCTCGAACCCCTTTGACCGCAGCGATATCTTTCAACCGTGCGGCCATCGCTGGGCTCGCACTAAGCAGTACCGCAAGGATCGGAACCAGCTTATTGAACCGTTTGTAGTCGATATTCATAGATCTTTCCTGATGGAACAGGCTCTTCCCCAGCGAGGTCATTTCCGCGAACGACTCCCGTAAACGAAATCAGCTTCGTACTGTTCCTGTAGGGCACGCGCTTCATGCCACGTACCTTGTAGTTGCCATTCGGAAACCGCTCGGCAATTTCCGCAAGTAAAGTATCTCCAGCTTTAAGCCCCAAGGAACCCGTGACATCGACGGCGGAAAATCCGGTCTCACTTGTCTCCGGAGCCGCTGCACTGGTGGCCACTTGATCCTGTGCAGGTGCATTGCCTGCGGGCGCTGGTGTCGCTGACGCACTCGCCGCTGGTTGACGCTGTGTTCGCGCCTCAAGAAGGTCCAGTTCTCTCTCTCGCTCATTTCGGGTGAGGGTACGCTTCACCTCCGAGGCGATATCTCGAAGCATCTCGCCTTCGATCTTAATCGAAATGATGTCACCAGGACTGCGGGCACGGTTTTTCGAGAAAAAGAAATTCGACTCGCCGCCTGACGACCAGAGCGACCCTGACTCCTGAGCTTGATCGACGAAATCAGCGCGAGTAAAACGCTTTGGCGCGACTGGCACTGAGTTCTCACGATCTTCTTTGTCCGAGGCCGTGGGGGGTTCAGAGCCCTGAAGCACGAGATCCTCTCGAGCCTCGACTCGACTGACCCAGCTTGCTCCTTGAGCTCGCTGGCGACTTGAGGCGGGAGATCGATCGTAATGAGAGGGGTATTCCTGATCAGACTCTAAGTAACCCCCCTCGGGATAAAGCCCTCCGGTAACGGGTGCGTCAGAATAAGAGTCGTCGTTAAGGTCGGCACGAAGGCGTCCCATCAACGAGCTGCAACCCGTAGCGAAAAAAACCAGCCCGAGCACAGCGACTGCCCAAGTTCTCATAACATCACCTCAACTCGCTGACCTGTGAGCAATTTACCGACGAATTCGCGCTTCGATTTTGTAGCCTGAACACGAACGTTCTGATCGACACTTGATGATTCGAGGGCCGTTCCAGAGGTTGTTAGACGAACACCTCCAGAAACCAGCTGCAAAGTAATCACATCTCCCCGGCGCAAATCAGGGATTCTTCGAACGGCGCTGCTGGAGACAAAAGACCCGGGAACCAGGGTGTTTTTTGCCTCAAGATGATGAAGCTCGGCTTGAGGTGATAACAAGGCACCTCGGTATTCATGAACAAGTCCCTCGCCGATGTTAAACTCTCGCAATTCGAACAGCTCCGAACTGAGCGCCTCGCCCGGAGAAATCTTGCGTTTTGGAGACCAGCCCCTCACCCAAGTCGCATGCTTCACACGCACCTCGGACTTCCCGGCCTCGGAATCACCGGCGCGATAACCACGAACCAGCAAGCGAGCCTCGCCCGAGGCGTTTTCTGATAAAACCTCGGCATGAAGGACTCGATCGAACGGAAGCGCACCCCTGGGCTCCAAAACAGAAAGGATTTCGGCCCGATCTGCAGAAAAATGCTGTCTGAGAGCTGCTTCCAAAATCTGCTCTGGGGTGTCTTGGGCTCTGGCAGCCCATGAGACTAGTCCAACAATGAGGCTCACAGCCTGAATCCAGTTCTTAGTCATGTCGATTCTCAAGGTCTTCATTTGATGTTTGCCGTCGCTCCGAGCATTTGATCGGCGGCACCCATGACTTTGGTGTTCATTTCATAAGCCCGCTGAGCCTGGATGAGCTCCACCATGCTATTGGCGACATTCACGTTAGACCCCTCAAGCGCACCCTGCATGATCGATCCCATGCCGTTTTCGGTGGGCACCCCCTGTAGAGGCGCACCACTTGCTGCAGTGGCCTTTAAGATTCCATCGCCTGCTGAATTAAGACCCTCTTCATTGACGAAGGTGACGAGCTGAATCTGACCAATCACCGCCTCTTGCCCTGCCGGAAGACTGGCCTTCACCTCGCCGTTTGCGGAAACGGAAATTCCACCTGCATTCGGAGGAACAGTGATTTCGGGGATCAGCTTCGCACCATTGCTCAGCTGAATGCGTCCGGATGAGTCGCGGTGAAACGCGCCAGATCGGGTATAAGCAATTTCTCCATTGGGCATTTGAACGGGAAAAAACCCCTCACCGTCGATCATCAGATCTGTTTGGTGGTAGGTCATTCGAGCAGGACCTTGCTCGAAGATCTTGTGGTTTGCCCCAACCCGAACGCCCATTCCTTGCTGAATGCCAACCGGCGTCTGGGATCCGACACCCAGCTGCGCCCCAGGCTCCTTAATGGTTTGATACATCAAGTCTTTGAACTCGATTCGTCCGCGCTTGTAGCCGTCGGTGTTCACGTTAGCCAAATCGTTTGAGATTCGCTCAAGATTGGCTTGCTGAGCTTCTAATCCTGTTGAAGCCGATGAAAGAGCTCGAATCATATTACAACTTTCCGATGTCGTTGACTTCGCGTTGCATGAGGTCGCCGTAAGTCTTCAATGCTTTCAGGTCGTGTTCAAACATCCTGTTCGCACGAATGAGCGCCGACATTTCCTCAACCGGGTTGACGTTAGAGGTTTCAAGTACTCCTTGCTGCAACTGAGAGCGCTCGGCCGCCCGAGCACTCGATGGATCGGGGCTGCTGAACATCAGTGCAGCCTCTTTTCGTAAGCGCGAGAGATCAGAGAACTCGACTACCGAAAGTTGTCCAATCGACTCGCCTCCCGAGAACACCTCGCCCTTGGGGCTGATACTCACTCGTCCCTGAACATCTCCGAGATTGATGTACCGGCCCGCCACTGAACCCTGCCCAGCCGAGACTCCTCCTTGAGTCTCGAGCCCTCCTTGGCCCGGCTGTGCGTTGGTGATCGGCTGCGCGGTGTTCGGGATTTGAGCGGCCAACCCCCCGGGTTGAGACGACAGCACGGGGAATCCCTCGGAAGTCACTAACCGTCCATCCGTGGACAGCTTGAAGCTTCCATGCCTCGTGTAGCGAATACCCGAAGGCGTGCTGACCTCAAAAAAGCCCGGGCCATCGATGGCGACATCAAGCGCTTGATTCGTCACTCGAAGGTTCCCCGGGCGAAAGTTTGTTGTTGTTCCGTCGACGATCACAAAAGACTGATCTCGACCATCCAGAGGGTGGAAATCGCGGTCCTTAATCGGCCCACGGGGAATATCGGCCGTGAGGTGCTCCCGTTCATTTGCGGCAAGGTACTCTTTGAAGGTCAACTGATCCTTCTTGAAGCCCATCGTGTCGGCGTTCGCCAAATTATTGGCGACCACGTCTACGGCCTGCGCTCGCGCTACCGCTCCTGCTGTTGCTGTCCAAATGCCACTTGCCACGCAACGCCCCTCTCTCAGGAGGAACAAAGGCAATCGGCATGCCGCAAAAAAACTTAAGGATTTTCACGAATATTTTTTGAGAGGTGGGTATTTTTTTCCAAAGACGGCAAAAACAGCCCGGCATGAGAAAAAAATTGCCGACCCAGGCCGGCTCCACTGTCCTTGAGGGCTCAGGTCATTTGTGCCAATGATACGCATGATGCTTCCGCTTTTAGGAAAACCTGTGGTTAGCGCCCTGATGCCGTCACTCGAATCTGATATTCGGGGTTTTCAGGCAAGCTCTGGCCGGCCCCCGCGGCTTGATGTCATCTTGGTGGGCACCGACCCCGCAAGCCAAGTTTATATTAAAAACAAACGAGTGGCGGCTGAACGTCTTGGCTTCACTCAAAGACTTCACTTGTTTCCAGACTCTGCTAGCCCCAAAGAGGTCTTCGATCTGGTTTGCCAACTGAACGCCAACGACGCTGTTGATGGCATTCTCATACAGCGGCCCCTGCCATCTGGTTTTGATCTACGAGAGGTCTGCCGATGGATCCGCCCCGCGAAAGATGTTGACGCCTTTCATCCTGAGCTCTTGGGCGAGCTCGCTCTCGGACATCCTCAGTTAGTGCCTTGCACACCTTCGGGAGTGATGGCCCTGCTCAACTATTATCAAATCTCAGTGGCGGGAAAGCGGGCTTGCGTTGTGGGCCGAAGCCCCATTGTGGGGAAGCCCCTGGCTTATCTTCTACTCAATGCCGATGCCACGCTGATCCAGTGCCATCGTCGCACACCTGATTTGGCTGCGCTCACCCAACAAGCTGATTTATTGATCGTAGCCGCTGGAATTCCAGGGTTGATTGGGCTGGAACACGTGAAACCGGGTGCCGTAGTCATCGACATCGGAGTTCATCGACAACCTGACGGAAGTCTTTGCGGAGACGTCCGTTTCGATGAGGTTTCAGGAGTTGCCTCAGCGATCACGCCCGTTCCCGGTGGCGTTGGTCCTTTGACCATTCACATGTTGATGCGAAACACGGTCTCCGCAGCGCAAGCCAGGCTGGACACGGCAAGGCGCTCGGGGATAGGAGAGAATTCTCATGTCACTTAAACGCACGGCACTTTTCGATGAACATGTTCGTCTGGGTGGAAAGCTCATCGATTTCGGCGGGTGGGAGCTACCCGTTCAATACACAGGGGTTCTCAGCGAGCACCAAGCCTGTAGAAGCGCCGCGGGTCTTTTTGATGTGAGTCACATGGGTGAGATTCATGTTGAGGGCCCTGATGCTGAGGTTTTTTTAAACGATTTACTTACCAACCAGGTTTCGAAAGTGGCCGTCGGTCAGGCGCAATATTCCGTCATGTGTCAGGATGATGGAGGATGTGTTGACGACCTGGTGATCTATCGTCGAGCCACTGACAAATTTCTCGTTGTCGTGAACGCCAGCAATGACGAAAAAGATTTTGCATGGATGAGGCAGGCTTTAGGTCGTAAAGGCTATCGCTGTAAAATTTCGCATGAAAGTTCTCATTATTCGCAGATCGCTTTGCAGGGTCCCAGGGCCGCTGAGATTCTTCAAAAAATCACCACCTCTGACCTTTCA
>JBDLQW010000158.1:0-2669 GCA_039800365.1 Pseudomonadota bacterium | reverse complement strand
CGGCTTTTTCGAATGCTGGAGACCTGACGCGTACGGGACGGAATGACCCCTGCCCTTGCGGGAGTGGAAAAAAATACAAGAAATGCCACGGACAATAGGTCAAACTCAGAGACATGAGCTCTGAGAACTGGTCTGAATGGGAAGACCTTCATGGCAAGCCTCCTCAGCAAACGCCTGAGGAGGCGCCTCGAACGCCCCATTCTCCCGAAAAAGACGCCCTTTTTGAGTCTTTAGCAAGCGAGCCTACGCCAGCCCTAGCGAGTGAGAACCTCGGTGGAGATTTCTTTCATCCAGAGCCTTCAGCCCTAGCTCCTGCGGGCGAGCACCCCCTGGAGGGCGAGCCCATGGCCTCCTCGGCCACGGAAGAATCTCAGGACTTCGGCTCAGCCCCCGAAGCCCCTTCCCCCTCGGTTCTTCGCTCACTACATACAAAACCCAGTGCCTCAGTCTCGTCCTCTCGTCCCTTTCACCTTTGGATTACAGGCGAGCTCAAGCCCTATGAAAAAGAACGACTCATTGAACTGCTCGAGCGCGAGGACTTCGGAGTACGCACAGTCGATCTTGAAATCCAGTTTGAAGCCAAGAAGGTTTTGCTGCCTCGAATTAGCGAGTTTGCTGCTGTTTTGGTGACTCAGGCTCTTCGAGGAGCTTCAGTCGAGCTGTCTCTTCTTCCGAGCGATGCTTCTCCCTCTCCTTCTCTCGAAGACTCAGCAGATGCTACCAACACCTCTGGATTGGCTACCCCTTGGAAAAACGAAACCACGGTTTCAAACGCGCTTGATCAGCACCCAGCCCACTTACTACCGTTAACACCACACAGTGCCATCCCGGGCCAGGAGAGCGCCCTCCCCCTCGATTTACTTTTTGCCACAGCGCTTTTACGTGAACCCGAATGGAAAGCTGAAACCTCGGATGCTTTCGCCGAGCTAGTAGAATCGTTAAAGCAGGAGCTTCGCTTTAAAGCTCATATCCGGGGTGCCGACGCCTTGGTTCAGTTCGAAGCTCAAGTTCTCAGTAACCCTTGGATTTCAGATCGCGAGTGTCGCATTCAAGCCAAGGCGCTTGCCGTGAAATTTCAGTCTTGAACCTGAATTCGACCGGCTTGACTGGCGCGCTCGATCGCTTGCCTGAGTTCCCACTCTTCTTTTTCAGTGAGCTGAACGAAGGAGAGCCCCACCCTTTTCGACCGTGGATTGACCCACTTGGCCTGACAAATGAATTCTCGAGCCGAACCCCCGAGCTCAGGCTCAAGTGCAGTGCCTCCAAAAGAGGTTTTCAACCCAAAAACGCTTCCCATCGGAGGCATGCTCTCGACATCAAGCTCGAGCATCATCCCTTCGCTTGAAAGATCGATCAACCGTCCGCCCAGCTGCATACGAGACTCTAGTGCTCCGGGCTCGTGGAGGTGAAACTCAAACTGCATCGGCGCCTGAAGTGAATAGCGCGGATAACGCCTGCGAACTGAGGGATCGACAAAAAGCTGCCCCTCATCCAACCCACGTTCAAAAAAACCTGGCTCAGGCATGACCTTCAAAAAGTACTGACACCTGCGAACATACTCAAGCGAAACGGCATCTTGAGGAAAGGCCCGCAAGCAAGCACGAAATCGCTCGAGAGCCCCATCGAACTCGCGCTTTGCATAGGCTTCAATCGCCTGCTGAAAATGAGGGCGAATTTCGAGCTTTTTTTCGAGAATCGATTCGGGATCGCCTGCAAAAAATTCATAAACCTCAACAGGGCGGACACGGCCCCGAACTTTGAGATTGTCAATCAATCTGCAAGCGTTCTGCTGTGTCTGAGAATCGAGAAGCTGAAACGTCGAACCCGAAATCAAGATCTGCGATTGAAAGGCCTTAGTGAGCTTCTCGATTCGAGAGCACAGATTGACTTGATCGCCAATGACCGTACTCGACATCCGCTCGCTTGATCCAATCGCAGCGTACACTACATGACCCGAATTCATGCCGATTCCTACGCGAATGCGTTCAGAACCCTCATGATCCACGTAATCAGGATTGTCGCCTAACCACCGTTGAATCTGAATGGCCGCATCGGCAGCGTTCCGCGCCGAGAGCGGTCCCTCAAAAATGGCCATAAACGAATCGCCACCGAAATTATCGATATAACCCGAGTGTTCCGAAATCATGGGCACGAATTTCTGAAAAAGCTCTCCCAAGATTCGCACACTTTTCTCGGCACCGACGCGCTCAGCCAGTGACGTGAACCCTCGAAGATCGAGAAAAAAAATCGTCACTTCGCCATCATCATAGATTCCTGGCTCAACTTTAAAAGTGCTTCGGATCTGCGACTGAAACTGACGAGGAACGAAGCGAAGAAAAAGGCGATTCAACGTCTCAAGCTCGCGAGTTCGCCGTTGAACATGTCCTTCCAGCTCTCGGTTCACCTTTAAAAGCGCCTCATTGGCTTCTAAAAGCGAGAGCTGGGCGCGAATTCGCGCCCGCAGCAACGCAGGCGCACAAGGCTTGGCCAAAAAATCTGAAGCTCCCGCTTCAATCGCTCTTTCTGCCAGAGCCAAGCTCGAGACCACGATCCAGGGAATTCCCCCGGATCGAGCCATTTCCCGACAATAAGAAAAAACCTCAGAATCCACCGCTAAAGGATCAACCAAGACCAGCGCCACCGGGTTTTTGCCCAGAGTCTCAACGGCT
>JBDLQW010000157.1:0-19355 GCA_039800365.1 Pseudomonadota bacterium | reverse complement strand
GCGAGCTTAAGGATCACTCCTTTGACCCCCTGTTTGCGATCAACCACACGTTTGCGATGCTTCGAGCGAACCTGGCGCGTTTAGCTCGTCGCACCTGGGTGACGACCAAGAAGGCGTCACGACTCGAGGAATTCCTTCACATTTACGCGGCTTTCCATAATCTTGAGCTTACCGCTCCGGTTTCATAGAGGGCGGGCCCAGTTCAAGGGGATTGGCAGGTGCTAATAAAGTTGCTAGCAGCCCGCCATGAACTTGTTTTTCCGCTTCTCTCGAGGGGTCGATGTTTTGGCGATGGTCCTGGGCTTAGCTCTAGGATTATTCAGTAGCGATAGTTGGGGGGCTGAGGTTCGCATCGATCTGCAGTGGGCGATTTGCCAAGCCAATGTCGAATCGTTGGTGAGTCACCTAGGTGGCGAGGGGCCTGCCAAGCAGAGCCAGGTGACTTATTTCGAGACCGAGTCGATCGATTACCTGCGCCGAGGAATCAGCTTCAATTTGAAATCGAAGAAGGACTCGATCGAGACCTCAGTGAAAGTTCGTTTTTCAAGCGCGCGCGACTTCGATGGCGATTGTGAGTGGGATCGTTACGGGCAAAAAGAACGCTATTCATGTGATTTCTCAGAGAAGGATCGCTCAGCCGATTCGCCCTGGTCGAAGAAGCAGATCGCTTTTGCGGAAAAAGTCGAGAAGATCGACTGGAAACGTTTGAAGGCCTTTGGGCCATATCCTTCGAAGGCCTGGAAGGGGGAACTTGCGGGCTATCGCGTGTCGCTCGATCGTGTCGATGCCGGTTCTGGAGTTTCGCCTCTGATCGAGCTCTCGGCGAAAGTAGATTACTCTGAGCGAGAGCGCGCCTACTCTGAGATTTCGGCCGAACTTGTTGCCCAGAAGGTCAAGCTTTGTGAACACCAAGAGTCGAAGGCCTTTCGCCTCTTTCGCGCGCTAGGCCTGTGGGTCGATTAAGTCTCAACGCTGTGCTCGAGCGGCCGCTCTGAAAAATGGGCTTCGAGGCGCCGATCGAGCCCCTCGGTGGTTTCGTAGAGTTCTCTGAGCTCTTGAAGCTGGCTGGTTTGCAGGTGTTTTGAGAGCCAGAAGAAATCGGCGTCATCCCAAAGCGCAAAAGCCGTAGCCGGCTCATTCGCTGTCCGTCCTGCACGGCCTAACATTTGGGCGAGATCAAGAACACTATAGGGCACCTGCCAAAGAATCACCCATCGCAATGACGGAAAATTCATTCCCATTCCAAAGGCTGAGGTCGCGACGACCCAACGAATGCGTCCTGAGCGAATGCCATCTTCAGCGGCTTGTCGCTCCTCAGGAACCAGGCCCGCGTGGTAGGCCGTGACCGATTCGGGTGTGGGTGTCCAACTGGCCATCAGACGTGCGAGATCGATGCAAGCGCCTCGTGTGGAAGCGAACACAATGCCCGCGTGTTGAGAATGATCAAGCCAGCGCTTGAGAAACTCAGCGCGTTCGTTCCACGGCACCTTCACCCGCTGTATGCGCAAGTTCTTTTGTAGCGTGAACTCTCCCAGCTCTTGCTGGGGTTCTGGCAATTGTCGGCGCAGGCGAGCCCGCGCTTCGGCAGAAAGCGTGGCAGATAACCATAAAGATCGTTGGATCTTAAAGCGAGACACGAGTGCCGGAACGAGCGCGAACTCAGGGCGAAAAGAGCCTCCCCATTGATCGATGCAGTGGCATTCATCAACGACAAAAAGCGCTGTCTTTGGAATCAGCATTCCGCGATCGATCCGGCGCGCGAGGGATTCGGGGGTCATCACCAGGGCCTGAGGAAGTGAGCCGTGGGAGTCGAACCGATCAACGACATCGACACCGAGGGTAGTAAGACGCTCACGCTGTTGCCGAACTAGAGCTTGCAGCGGAGAGATGATCAGGGTTTGCGTCAGCGATTGAGGCGGAGTGTTCGATTTTCGGGCGAGCTCTTCGAAAATACGACTCTTTCCCGATCCCGTGGCGGCAGTGGCGATCAAATGCACTTGAGGGTTGCATTCAAGAATATCGAGTGCTTGGCGCTGAAAGGGGCGAAGCGGAGGGAGTTCCATCGCCCTGGATCTAAGGCAAGTCGCAGGCCGGGGGTTGGGCCTGAAGCGATCGAGCCAATGGATAGTATCGAGAACCAGTGGTGCCGGTCATGCAGGACCGTCGATGGCGAAAACATTGCTCAGCGGCACTCTGACGGGGTCTGAGATCTTTTCGATCAGTCCCACGGTTGTCGTTTTTTTACCCAACTCTGATTTCAGCTCGTCAAAGTTTTGAAGGGCTGGCGCTAGCGAGGTCAGGTCGGTGTCGGAGGTACACAATTCCGCCAGCCATGCTCCAAAGAATCTGAAAAAGAACAAACACGCTAAATACGTTTGCGCCCGATTTAAAACCCAGAAGCAAGAAAAGCCAACTAAAGGCCGCGTGGCCAGTGCCCACTCCGGCGGGGGCTAAAGGCAAAGCCGTCGCCAATAAACCCAGCGGCGCCAAAGTAAACAAGCTGAGCCAAGGAATGAGGGTGCCCGAGGGCTCGAGGGCCATCGTAAAAAGCACGCAGCTGGTTGCCCCTAAAACATGAATCACACAAGAAATGGCCAAAGACTGAAGGGCGACCCAGCGATGCCGGTGATAATTTCGAACGCCTTCATAAATTCGAGTGACGGAGGCAAGCTTTTCAATTCGCCTCTGAAGTCGCTCAAGAATCGCTAGAACCGGGTCGCTTTTTTCGGGAAGGAAAAACAGATAGCCAAAAAAAATTAAAACCCCTGAGCCTGAGAACAAGACAAACCACTTAATGGCTTCGAAAACCGGGGTGTCATGGAGGCTCTGATAACCCGCGAGGAGTGCCGCGGTGGAGGTGAGAATTAATCCCGAAACGCCAACGATGCGGTCAAAAAGAATGCTTCCAAACGCATGCCCCCGCTTTCCTGGGAAATCTTTGGCAATGTAAAAGGCTTTGACCAAATCGCCGCTGACAGCACCGGGAAGAGCGATGTTGAAAAAATTTCCAATCAAGCTGAGCTCAAACGTCTTCTTCCAGTTGAGCGTGATCTCCTGGCCGCGAAGCAAAAGCTTCCAGCGCCAAACTCCGAGTACTAGCGAGATTAACGACAGAAGCAGGCTGGTTCCGAGAAGGCGCGGGTTCTCGAAAATCTTCGGGAGTTCACTGACTGAAAGAAGCCCTTTTTTTCCGAGAAAAAAAAGAAGTAGCGCGACGAAGCTGAGCTTAGCCAAAGGCTTCAAGAGCTTTTTCAGAAGAGAAGTTGAGAGCAACATCGACGACTACACGCACCCTTTCAGAAAGTTTCCAAAAATCGTGAGCGCAACTTCTTGTGAGTAGAGATGTGGTCCTCGTCCCGGGTTCAGTAGTGCAAAGGGAAGCTTTTTCTTCGCGCTTTGCTTGAGGGTGGCTTCTCCCGCTTCACAAGAGCGTTCGGGGTGAAACTGAACTCCAAAAATTGGCCGTTCTTGCGACGCGTAGGCCTGAATCGCGCAGCGCTCAGAGCTTGCGAGCAGCACACATCCGCGGGGCAGATCGCAGACCTCGTCGTAGTGAACCGAGAAGCTGTGAAAGCGCTCAGGAAGTGCGCCGAGCAATGTTTGAGCTGCAGGTTCGGAGCTTCGGGTAATCGAAGTCCAGCCAATCTCTGGAGTGGCCGAACGCCGAACGTTTAAATGCGAGCCCTTCGAAGAACCCAGCACTCGAGCGATGGCTTGATGACCGTAACACACACCCAGAATCGGGATTCCAGCCTCGATCGCTTCTGCAATGACGGAGTCGAGCTGAGAGATCCATGGACCCGTGTCGGTGGCGGCGGTGCGTGATCCCGAGAGAACCAAGCGATCAAAGCGTCGGAGTTGCGAGGCCGAGGGAAAGTCTTGGTGGGGCGATCGTCGAACCCAGATCGTCGCCGAGTGCGCACGGCTCAGCGATTGAACGAGATCAGAAGACCCCCACGAATCGCGATCGAGAGTGTTGTCGAGCACCAGCACGTTCATTTCTTGTCATCTCCCAGGGATGAGTTTTGGCTAGCATAGCTTAGGGTTTTTTGGGAGGAATTGGCCACCATGAAAATCGCAGTCATCGGTACAGGCTATGTCGGGTTGGTGGCAGGAGCGTGCTTTGCCGACTCGGGCAACGAAGTCACTTGCGTGGATCAAGACGCCTCAAAGATCGAAGCGCTTCGATCAGGCGTGATTCCCATTTTCGAGCCGGGTCTTGAAGAGCTGGTCAAGCGAGGCTTCTCGCAGGAACGGCTGCGGTTTACCACCGATACAGCTCAGGCCGTTCGAGGCGCCGAAGTGATTTTCATGGCCGTAGGAACACCGAGCTTACCGAGCGGCCAGCCCAATCTCAGCTATCTTGAGTCCGCCATTCGAGAGGTGGGGCGAGCCATGGATGGTTATCGAGTGATCGTGAATAAGTCGACCGTACCGATTGGCGCTCATGCGCTGGTGGGGCGATGGCTTGCCGAAGAAACGCAGGCTCCGTTTGACGTGGTTAGTAATCCCGAATTCTTGAAGGAAGGTTCTGCCATCGACGACTTTATGAAGCCCGATCGCGTAGTAGTGGGGTGCTCGAGCGAGAAAGCCTTCGAAGCGCTGTCGCAGCTTTATGCTCCTTTTTTGCGCCAGGGAAATCCGTTGATTCGGATGGACCCGATTTCAGCTGAAATGACCAAGTATGCGTGCAATTCGTTTCTCGCGACTCGAATTAGCTTCATGAATGAGCTTTCAGCCCTTTGTGATGAAGTGGGTGGCGATATCGAGTTGGTTCGCAAGGGAATGGCTTCGGATGTTCGAATCGGAAAGCATTTTTTATATGCGGGCGTAGGGTACGGCGGGTCTTGTTTTCCAAAGGACATCGAGGCGTTGATTTCGGCTGGCAAGGAGCATGAGCTCTCGTTAGGAATTGTCGAAGCCGCCCAAGTCGCCAATCAGCGGCAGAGGTTGCGCTTTTTCGATAAAATTGTCGCTGCATTTCAGGGTGAGCTTGAGGGGAAAACCATCGCGTTCTGGGGGCTGGCCTTTAAGCCGAATACCGATGACCTGCGAGAGGCTCCCGCCTTAACGCTGCTCGAACTCTTCGAGGCGCGTGGCGCACGAGTACGGTTATTTGACCCAGTGGCGATGGCTCATTGCCGTGAGAAGTTTCCGGAGTCGGCGAATCGAGTCTATTGCGCGAATGCGTATCAGGCGCTTGAGAAAGCTGATGCCTTGCTTTTAGTGACTGAGTGGCAAGAGTTTCGCACTCCCGATTGGAATCGAGTGCGACAGCTGATGGCCCAACCCTGGGTTTTTGATGGTCGAAATATTTATGATCCGCTCTGGATGAAGAATCAGGGCTTTCGTTACCAAGGAATTGGACGTGGAGCTGCTGAGCGCTAAACCCTAAACCCGGAGCCCTCGTTCGCAGCGAATCCGGCCACTTTTACGAAGCTCTTCGAGTCGGTCATCGTTCTTCGGAGTAAATTCGCGACGCGGGTGCCAGACGTGAAATTGAATGGCCAGGCCTTTGAGTGACTTGATCTGAAGGCCTCGGTTTTGAAGCCGAATCTCGACATCGGTATCTTCTCGGCCATAGCCCTCGTAGGCTTCGTCAAATCCATTGATAGCTTCGAGATGCTCACGCGACACCGAGTAATTGCACCCTTTGAGGTCGACAATCCGGTTCATGCCCAGTCGGCTCCGCAGGGATGCATGACCGATTCTCAGAGCTCGTTGGATGAACTCCGTTTCTCCGGTGAGTGCGCTCCAGATCAACGAGGGCATGGGGAAATCAAAGTATCCTTGGCGAATTTTTTCCGGTGTGAGGGTGGCGCTGATTTTTGGCCCAAGCTCCACGCGCCGACCCGCCAGGTAATGTCCCGGGGCCTGTTGCTCCAGGTGATCTCGCACGAAGTGCCGGTGAGGAACGCAGTCGCCATCTAAAAAAATCAGGGTTTTCCCCGAAGAACGGCGCAGTCCCTCGTTCAGGATCCGGCATTTTCGAAAGCCCTGATTCTCTTGCCAAAGGTGCGTGACAGCAAAGGGGGCCGTAGCTTTGAAGCGATTCACGATGGCAGCGGTCTCTGAACCAGAACCGTCATCACAAATCAGGAGCTCGAAGTCCCGAGTTGACTGACGGACAAGGCCCTCGAGCACCAGCTCAAGGTGTCGAGGCATCTCATAGGTGCTGACCAAGAGCGAGGCTGCTAGGCTCATGCCTTCACCTGATAACTTCGGTATTCAAAGAGTCGGATTCCGGTGATGCGCTCGAATAGATCGAGCGGAATTTTCGTGAGGTCTTTTTTGCCAAAAACGAGCGGAGAGTTCTCGAAATCCCAGTTCCAATTTTTTTCTTCGATTCTCGCGCTCATGACCGCGGGATGAGTCTCTTGAAAACGTTTCAATCCCCAAAAACGCTTGTAGCGATAATTCTGTCCCGTTGCCGGGAGATCAGAATCAACGCCTTGAGAAGAGGGGCCATGATACAGGCTATCCATGAAGGCCGTCTTGACCTTCATGGCATCCGGAGTGCGCACCCATCCGTAGTGGAAGATTCGCGCTCCTGAATGCAACACGACAGGCTTACGTCCATCAGCAAGTCGAAAGCTTTGGGCGTCACCCACGCTTCTTGCACCTGAGCTGCGCTTGATCGCTCTGACTTCGCGACGATAAGCGCTTCGAGAGTCTTGGATGATATCGTAGCTTCCGTAAAAGTGTCGGTAGTCGAATAGCAACCCGTGCACGTCTGTATCGGCGAGGCCTCGGCGCATGGCTTCGCGAAGCGCGGGATAGTCCTCTTCGTGCAGGATTTCGTCGGCTTGAATGTAAAAGCACCAGTCGCCCGTGCAGCGTTCGAGCGCGAGGTTGGTCTGCTCAGCCAGAATTTTTCCGCCCCGACGTTTCTCTGGATCGTCCAAAGGCCAGTGGCTTTCAAAGAGCTTGATCTTTCCTTGGCCTTCTTGTTGTTCGAAGCGGCGAAGCTGGTTGAGGGTTTCGTCTTCTCCAATTCCCACATTGACGAGAACCTCATCGCAAAGGGGTAGGAGCGACCGTAACGATTCGATGAAAGGGTAGTCGAATTTTACGCCGTTTCTTACGATGAAAAAGCCAGACACTTTCATCTCATGACCTTTCTTGCCGCCTCAAAAACCTGATCTGCAGAGATTCCCCGCATGCAGCGATGATTCTGAACAACGCACTCGTGAAGCGAGCACCATTCGGGGTTTCCTGGCTGGTGATCGGCTCGGCAAACGAGGCCTGGAAGAAAGAAATCGACATGGTTTTGCGCAGGATAAAAGCTCCACTCTTGAGGATCTTCGGGCCCAAAAAGACTGACCGTCGGTAGTCCGGATGCAGCTGCTAAGTGGCGAATGCCCGAGTCGTTGCCGACAAAAACCGAGCATTGGCTTAAAATGGCTGCGAGCTTTCGAATCTCTGGGGCATGCACACTCGCGATCGTGACTGACCCTGGAGGAATCTGGGCCATGACGTTTTGCGCGCGCTCTGACTCGCCCGGGCCTGTGATGAGCAAGACTGTGCCACCCGCTTGCGACCACTTTCTGGCCACTTCGGCAAAATGGGCAGTAGGCCATGCTTTTGCTGGGCGCGAAGCGCCTAATCCGAGGGCTAAAACAGGTCGTGTGAGGCCGAGCTCGGCGAGTTCGCGAAAACCTTCGTCCATCTCAGAGGGCTTGAGCACGATTCGAGGCCAAAAGCGATTCGAGGGAACGAGCGCGCCTAGCGCACGAATGGCATCGAAATCGCGCTCGAGCATTGTCTTGAGTTTGCCTTTGTCTGGAATCTCAAGGGTCGAGTAGCGGTCTTTATCGCGAGCACCGTGAAAGTGAATCGCCCGCACTCGAGCTCCGGTGGCAAAAGCGAGTGTGGCGCTTGAGGGGCTTGCGTGAAAGTTGACAGCCCCATTCAGATTTTCTGAGCGCAGGCGCAGCGCTGCTCGAGCGATGGCACGGCCTCGTGCCAGTTTATCGATATGGCGATCCACAGGCCAGATTCGGCTGACTGCCGGGTGGTGAATCAATAGTGGCGCCCAGGTGCTGGTGACAGCGACCTGGATCTGGGTTTCTGGAAAAGCCTCTTTCAGGGCATCCAGTGCTGCCGTCATCACGATCGTTTCACCTAGCGACCTTAGCTTGATGACCAGAATTTTCTTGGGGCGTGTGAGAAAAGGTTTCATTCAGAAGGCCCCGCTTAAAATCTCGAGTCGAGGGCGTAGATATGACGAATATCGATGTGCTGAAACCGAAGGTGTTTCAGCTTCATCGCTGCCAGTTGAAGGATGAGCTTGGTTTGCCGCGAGCGCTCTTGATGGCGTACCTTGTGGATTTCGCGTTCAATAAAAGAGCTCATCTCTACGGGATGAAAACAGATGCCTCGCGAAAACTCATAGCTTCCTTTGAAGGGGATGAGTCGGGCTTCGAAGATGTCGCCTCGGGCGAAGCCGGGGTTCATGTCGGGGTCATGAACACTATACCGTTTTCTTGAAAAGAGATCCTGTACGACGATGCCTTTGCCGAACCACGAGCGCCTTTTCAGACGAAAAACCGAGTGAACCGTGCGGCAAAAATCAGCATAGATCGACAGCTCTTCGCTTGAAAAACGGTCTTTATTCTTGCGGTAGAAATACTTAATCGGGGGAAGGTCGACTCCGGGAAGATCTCGCTCGAAGAGGTACCAGTCCATGAAGATGCACATGCGCTGCTCGAACTCGACGTCATCTTCGTAAACGATCCCGGCCTTGTCGAAGAATTCAAATTTCGCGCGGTAGACTTCGGCGTAGTAGTCTCCCGTCGTGAACTCTTCAGTGATCGGATCTAAATATTTCTGATACATCATGGAGTTGTTTTCGCTGGCTGGGGTTGCTCTCGAATTCTTTGACGGTGCTCCTCAATTCGTTGAATAAATCGATCGAAGAGCGCTTCAGAGTCATGAGGCCCAGGGCATGCCTCTGGATGGTATTGCACCGAGAAAGCGGGGGCAAGGGTTTGGCTCGTCGACCATTCGATTCCTTCGACCGTATGATCATTCAGATGTCGGTGCGTGACCTTGGCCGCAGCCGGAAGGCTCGCGGCGTCGACCGCATAACCGTGATTATGCGAGCTGATTTCAACACGGCCCGTAGTCTCATCCAAGACCGGTTGATTCGAACCCCGGTGCCCAAATTTGAGTTTATAGGTCTTTGCGCCCAGGGCTTGGCAAAGGATTTGATGACCCATGCAAACCCCAAAGATGGGTACTTGTCCTAAAAGAGACTTCACGCTCTCGATGGCTGGAAGCGCTATCGAAGGATCTCCGGGGCCGTTCGAGAGAAAAACTCCATCGGGAACGGCGCCGTCGTGATCCAAAATCATGCTTGCTGAAGCGTAGGCAGGAAGCACTCGAAGTTCGCAGCCCCGGCGAGCGAGCATTCGAAGGAGGCCGGTCTTGACCCCAAAATCTAGAACAGTCACTTTGCGAGCCCGAGGTGTTGGTTCTGTCTCAGAGTGAAAGGGGTACGGGTTCTTGGTGCTGACTTCTTGGATGAGATCGCGCCGTTCAAAAGCGGGCAGCGAAGAGAATGCGGCCTGAGCTAGGGGCACTTGATCAGCACGACAGATCAGTCCGCGCGTTGCCCCTTTTGATCGCAGATGCAGGGTCAGGGCCCGGGTATCCAATCCCGTCAAAAGCGGTACCCCTTGCTCTTCTAAGAAACTCACAAGAGAGCGGCTTTTTCGCCAATGGGGCACGTCGTCTGAGAGCTCGAGAATCACAAGTCCGGCGCACCAGGCGCGCTGGCTTTCATGATCTTCTTCGTTGATTCCGGTGTTGCCGATTTGAGGTTGGGTAAGACAAACAATCTGACCGTAGTAGGAGGGGTCGGTGAGAATCTCTTGGTAGCCGGTCATTCCGGTATTAAAGACCACTTCGCCATATCCGCGATCTTGATTCCAGTTGAGTGAGCCGCCTTGAAGAACTCCAGAAAAGCGTGCTCCATCTTCAAGGATCAAAAACGCCGCATTTTGGCTCATCTTGCGTTCCTTTCGCTCTTAAACACCTGCTTGCCGCCAACCCAGGTTTCCACGACCTGGCCCTGCATCTCTGATCGCGCTGAATCCAGGAGCGGAGAATTGAGACTCTTCGAGGCATTTTGGGCAGAGTCGAATTTCCAGCGGCGCTGGGGATCGATCACGCAAAGATCGGCTTCGCGCCCAATAGCCAAAGTGCCATGAGGAATTCCGAGCATTCGCGCAGGAGCTGAAGTCAGGGCGTCTAGCCATCGAAAAAGCGAGACGCGTCCATTGCGGACGAGACTCAAAGTCACGGGAACCACCGTTTGAAGGCCAATAATGCCGTTTGGAGCTTGCGCGAAAGGCGCTTGTTTTTCGAGTGGCGAATGAGGCGCGTGGTCTGTGGCGATCATATCGATCATGCCGTCGGCAAGGCCTTGAATCATCGCTTCAACATCTTCGCTAGAACGAAGAGGGGGGGCCATCTTGCAAAACGTCTGGTAGCCCAGCACTGCCCCATCGTCTAAGGTCAGGTGGTGGGGAGTAACCTCGGCAGTGATGGGGAGTCCCTCAGATTTTGCGCGACGAAGATGCTCTAGCGCTAAGCGGGTTGAGAGATGGGCAATGTGCACCCGGGCCCCAGTTAAGCGGGCAAGCGCGATCTCACGCGCTACCATGATCTCTTCAGAGGCGGCAGGATTTCCTCGAAGACCCAGGGCAAACGAATGCGAGCCTTCATGCATGCAGGTGCCTTCGCTCAAATGAGGATCTTCGGCGTGTGAAATCACCGGCACATGAAAAGAGCTGGCGTAGGCCATTGCATGGCGCATGAGTTTTGAATTCAGCACCGGCATGCCGTCGTCGCTGATCGCAACAGCTCCGGCTTCGATCATGCTCCCAATATCGGCAAGTTCGGTGCCTTGAAGTCCGCGAGTGACGGCGCCGATTGGAAAAACGCGGCAAAGCGCATGTCGGCGCGCCTGTTCTCGAATGAATGCCGTTACCACGGCCTGATCGTTTACTGGCGAGGTATTGGCCATGCAGGCCACTGAAGTGAATCCGCCGGCGACGGCTGCTCGTGATCCTGAGTGAATGGTTTCTTTATGTTCGAAGCCGGGCTCACGAAAATGCACATGCGCATCGATGAGCCCAGGGGTGATCCAAAGCCCTTGATAGTCTCGCTCTGTCACACCAGGCTTTGAAGCGAGCACTCCTGGTTTTTCAATCGCGGCGATCTTTCCATCTTGAACCCACAGATCAGCCTTTTCGAGGTCGATCGACCGTGAGGCGTCAAGGAGGCGAGCATTTCGAAAAATCATGAGTCTAGCCTCCCGAAAGCGCGCAGGAGCGCCGCCATGCGAACAAAAATTCCCATCTCAACTTGAGTCAGAATCAGTGATCGCGAATCAGCCATCGCGTTAGCGCTGATTTCGATTCCTGGGTTCGCAGGTCCAGGGTGCAGAATTCTGGCGTCGGATCGAAGGAGCTTCAATCGCTCATCGGTCAGACCCCAAAAGCGAGTGTATTCCTGAAGCGTTGGGATGAATCCAGCGCTTTGTCGCTCGCGCTGAAGCCGCAGCACCATCACTGCATTGCACTCGCGCAAAGACTCATCCGGAAAAAGGCTGCGTCCAATCGAGCCGTAAGCTCGCAGCTGTTCGACACTGGGAAGCAATGAGCCGGGCCCGCAGACGGTGACTTGGGCTCCGAGGCGAGGCAAAAGCTCGAGATTAGACCTCGCGACTCTGCTGTGCAAAATGTCGCCCAAAATAAGGACTTTGCAGCCCTCGAGGCAGTTCTCTTCGGCGGGTGCAGGGGTTCGCAAGGCACTCCAGCTTTGCCAGAGCGTGGCTGCATCCAGCAGCGCTTGAGTGGGATGGGCGTGCATGCCATCGCCGGCATTGATCACAGGCACGGCGATCTCTCGAGCAAGAAATTCCGCTGCTCCGGCCTCGGGGTGGCGGAGCACAAACGCATCAACTCCGAGCGCACGCAAATTCTTTGCGGAATCGAGGAGCGTTTCGCCTTTTTGCACGCTCGATTGAGCGATAGCCAAAGTCAGGGGAGTGGCCCCCAAGCGGCGAATCGCACTTTCAAAGGAGAGCCGCGTGCGAGTGGAATTCTCGAAGAAAAGCAGTCCGATCGTTTTACCTGAAAGCGGAAGTGGCGGTTTCAGTGGTGATTCTTCAGACTGAAGGCGACGAGCTGAAGATAGGAGTGAGGTGATTTCTAAAGAGCTGAGCTGCGAGATGGTAAGCAGCGAGGCATTCATCCGGAATTCACCTTCCTGAAAATTCGCTCGAACCTCAAGCGGGAAAAAAGCGAGGGGCTCTCGGAGGTGGGTTGAAGAGAGATCCAGATCCAGAGGGCTTTTCCTAAGACCGAATCGATCGGTGCCAGGCCTGCAGCGGGAAAGGCGCTGGCCATGGGGCTGCGCAGGTCCGCAACCAAAAAGACCATTCCGGCAGGAACGGTCGTTTCAGGCAAGTCGGCAAGCTCAGGGGTTTCGGGGCAGACCGGGTAAGTCTGATGGTCGAGCGATTCTTGAGCGCAGTCGATCGAGGCCGAGGGCCCCCGTTGTCGCGTCGTCTTGCCATTCAAGATCAGTTCGCCCCCGCTCATGGCCACTCGATCGCCCGGAAGCGCAGCCACCCGCCGTAGGTATCGGCGCTCAGAGTCGCTCGGAGGGGCAAAAAGCACGATATCGCCTCGTCGAGGGGTGGGATTTGAAAAAAGAAACGGGGCTTTCCAGATCAAAACCTGATCGCCCGGTAAGAGTGAGGGTTTCATGGCGGGGCCGGGAATCGAATAGGCCTCGAGGATCATGAAGCGAAAAACCAAGGCCCCGAGGACGGATGCTCCGGCGACAATGCCGTATTCCTGCAGGATCCTGCGCATCGGCTAATCCACTTTCAGCACAGCCAAGAAAGCTTCCTGGGGAATTTCTACGGTTCCCACTTGCTTCATGCGTTTTTTGCCCTCTTTCTGCTTCTCGAGAAGCTTTCGTTTTCTCGAGATGTCGCCGCCATAGCATTTTGCCGTGACGTTTTTTCGAAGCGCAGAGAGGCTTTCGCGCGCTACGATCTTAGATCCAATGGCCGCCTGAATCGACACTTCGTACATCTGTCGTTCGATCAGCTCTTTCATCTTTTTCGCAAGCTCTCGGCCGCGAACTTGGGCTTTGGCGCGATGGATGATCACCGAAAGTGCATCGACCGGATCTCCGTTGATGAGGATATCGAGTTTCACCAAATCGCTTTCTTTGTAGTCGGTGAGCTCGTAATCCATCGAAGCGTAACCTTTAGTGGCGCTCTTGAGGCGATCATAGAAGTCGAACACCATTTCGTTTAGCGGAAGATCGTAGACCAGCGTGACTCGATCCTTCGTGAGGTAGTCGAGCTTGATTTGAATTCCGCGTCGATCATTACAAAGCGCCATGACCGCGCCGACGTATTCCGACGGCATATGAACCGAGAGCTTAATGTAAGGTTCTTCAATCGTGGCGATCTTCGTTTGTTCGGGAAGCTTGGCCGGATTGTCTACCATCAAAACCTCTCCGTCGGTCTTGGTCACTCGGTAAACCACCGAGGGAGCTGTCGTGATGAGGTTGAGGCCGTATTCGCGCTCTAAGCGCTCTTGCACCACGTCCATGTGCAAAAGCCCCAAGAATCCGCATCGAAAGCCAAAACCCAGCGCATTTGAGGTTTCGGGCTCCCAGCTGATGGCAGCATCGTTGAGTCGCAGCTTTTCGAGTGCTTCTTTCAGATCGTTGTATTGGTCGGCGTCAACGGGGTAAACGCCGCAGAACACCATGGGCTTCGCTTCTTTGAAGCCGCCCAGCGGCTCTTCTGCGATTCGATGAGCGTCCATGATCGTGTCGCCCACTTTCATGTCGCGAACATCTTTGATTCCGCAAACAACCGCACCGACTTCGCCGCTGCTGATCGAATCGACATCAGTGAACTTGGGCGAGAAAACCCCAATTCGCTGCACTTCGTACTCTTTGCCCACGTGGTGCAAGCGAATGCGGGTGCCTTTTTTGATTTTGCCTTCGAAGACGCGGCAGAGCGCGATAACCCCTTGGTAGGGATCGAACCAGCTGTCGAAAATCAGCGCGCGCAAGGGCTCGTCGTCGGCGTCTTTCGGGGCCTTGAAGTTTTTAATCACCCCTTCGAGAATTTCTTCAATGCCGATTCCCGCTTTGGCCGAGCATCGCACGGCAGTTGATGTGTCGACCAGCCCGATGGTTTCGTCAACTTCGGCAAGAACCCGTTCAGGATCAGCTGATGGCAGGTCAATTTTATTGACGGCGCAAAACACATCGAGGTTGTTCTCCAGCGCCATGAAGACGTTTGCGAGGGTCTGCGCCTCGACGCCTTGAGAAGCATCGACCACGAGAATGGCCCCTTCACAGGCGGCAAGCGAGCGAGACACTTCGTAAGTGAAGTCAACGTGTCCCGGAGTATCGATGAGATTGAGGATATACTCCTGGCCGTTTTTTGCGCGATACTTCAAGCGCACGCTTTGGGCCTTGATGGTAATCCCGCGCTCGCGCTCGATATCCATATTGTCGAGAAACTGCGATTCCATCTCGCGGGCCGTGACCGTGTTGGTTTTTTCGAGTAGCCGGTCGGCTAGCGTCGACTTGCCGTGATCGATGTGTGCGATGATGCAGAAATTTCGGATGTTTTTTGCCATGATGGTAAACCCGCGCCACGCTATCAGAGGCGTACTGACACGAGCAAGAGTTGCTTGTTGCGGGGGGCCAGTATTCTTCGTAAGCAAGCGTTCTCGTGCGAGAGGCCCATGAAAGATCGATTTAAAGAAAATCCAGAGGCAATCCAACCCGAGGAATGGGAGCTGGCCATCACTGATCTGTCGCGATCCGGGCCTGGCGTTGCTCGCGAGCCTTCAGGACGGGTGGTTTTCGTTCCGGGAACCCTGGGAGGTGATCGCGTCCGGGTGAGAGCCGCCAAAGTTGAGAAGCGTTTTATCGAGGGCGAGGTTCTGGAATGGCTCGAGAAGTCTCCGGAACGAGTGGGGCCTCGTTGCCCGGTTTTTGGAAAATGCGGGGGCTGTCAGTGGCAGCATGTTCCCTATGAGAGGCAGTGGCGTACCAAGGTTTCTGGCGCTTTGCATGCGCTTGATCGCGTAGGCATGACTGAGGGGGCTTCTGTTCCTCGTGAAGAGTTTCCTGCTCGAGAGCCGTGGGGTTATCGTAATCGGCTTCAATTAAGAGGAGATGGCCGCAACTTCGGATTTTTCGCTGCGGGAACTCATCAGATTGTGAGCATCGATCGCTGTGACATTGCTCGACCCGAATTGAATGAAGCCCTCTCGGCGCTTCGCGACGAAGCATTTCGGCGCGCGAAGGAGAGTAAAGTGGAAGTGGAAGTGCTGGGGGACGGACGAGTAGAGGTGGCTTGGAATTCGCGTCACGCCTCTCGCGGGTTTCGTCAGGTTCATGACGCCCAGAACGAGTCTTTGAAAGCTTGGATTTTGGAACGAGCCTCGGGCGGTGGGGTGCTTTTCGATCTCTACGGAGGGTCAGGCAACTTGTCGTTGCAGCTTGCTGATCGGTTTCATTCGGTTCATTGCGTCGATTTGGGGGCTGGTCGCCTGGTGGCCGGTTCGTCCTCTCAGATTCCAAAACATTTTCTTTTTCATTCTATTGATGTTCAGAAGTGGTGCGAAAAAGTGCTTAAAAAGCCTGGTTTTCTATTAGATTCCTCCGCTGGTGGACTTGCCATCCTTGACCCTCCTCGTGAGGGTTGCGGGCGGGCCTTGGGGGCGATTCATGAGTTGTTGGTTCGGGCAGGAGTCAAAGAGTTGATCGCCGTGGGTTGTGATGCGGATTCTTGGGCTCGAGATTTGGCGCGCTTGCGAGAAAGAGGCTGGGTGTTAGAGCGGCTAGCTTTCTTTGACTTCTTTCCTCAGACCATTCATTTTGAATCGGTTGCGCGCTTGGTGCGTGTTTGACTCTCAGCGTGAGGGCTCCTACACTAAATTCAGATGATCTCTGGTACGTCTTTCAGAAACGCGGGAATCGCGATGTTCTGCCTCTGGCTCGGCAGTGGGTGCTCGTCTGTGGGGCGCTCGAGCGAAAAGCAGATGGCTGCCGAGCAATGGGTGGGGCTTGCTGAAGAGGCGCTTGCCGATCAAGACCCGACAGGTGCACTTCAGGCTTTGGCGTCGGCCGAAGAGATCGATGAGCGAAATCCGCAGTTGCATCATCTGCGAGCCTTGGCGTTCTTAACGAAAAACGACCTTCCCACAGCACTGGAGTCGGTGAAGCGCGCTCGCGAGCTCGCTCCAAAAAATAGCGCCATTGCGACGACTGCGGGTAAAATCTTGATGGACCTTGGTCGATCAGACGAAGCCGAAAAGCCCCTGTTGCAGGCGGCACGTGACCCGCTCTATCGGGATGCATTTCGAGCTCGAACCAATTTAGGGATCTTGAATCAACGTCGGGGTGATTGGGTTCAGGCTCGGTTTCATCTCGATCGTGCAATTTCGGATTCCCCAGAGCTTTCTTGTGTGGCTCGGCATGTGCGGGGGCAGATCTCTCTCAAGCAGGGGCGGCTTCGAGAGGCGATCCAGGATTTTGAAGGGGCGGTTCGGCATATTTGTGCGGGCTTCGGTGAGGCGCGCTTGTCTTTGGCCTCCGCGCTAGTTGCAGATCGCCAGATCGACCGTGCCAAGCGCGAGCTCTTCCTGATTCAAGAGAAGTTTCCTGGAACCCCGTGGGCAGAAGCTGCAATGGGGCACCTGAGGGGATTGCCCTAATGGAAAATCCTAGCGCTCTCGGATCTCTGGGTGAGTATCTTCGAAGCGAGCGCGAGCAGCGCGGAATTACTATCGAGCAGATGGTTTCTTCGACCAAGATTTGTCTCCGCCTGCTTCATGCCCTTGAGGCCGATCGGTACTCTGAGCTTCCCGCAAAGCCTTTTGTGCGCGGCTTTGTGGTTTCTTATTGCCGTTTTTTGGGAATTCCTCCTCAAGAGGTTCTGACTCGGTATGCTCGTTATTTGGAAGAGCGCGCGTTAGATCGGCCTAACAAGGATGCGGGCCATAGCGGCTATGCGTTTGAAAAGCGCGAAGGTGAAGGGAGTCGGACGGGCCTCTGGATCTTGATGGGCTCTATGCTCGTGATTGGGGGCGTGATCGTGGTGGTGTTCAAGCCTTCACTGAAGCATCATCGGCGCTCTCACATCGAGAAGCTTCAGCACAGTGCTGGCACACCGGTGGTGGGCTCTGTTGAGGCTTCTTTAAAGCATGCACCGGCTTCGGCCACCTTATCGGCGGCTGCGCATGTGGCTGCGCTTTCAGTGACTTCGGTGACGGGTTCTGCGGCTGCGGTCGCAGTTCCGGCTCAACCCTTGGTTTTGGCGCCTGCTGTCGCCGCTAGTGTCGGTACAGGCACTTCGAAGGTCGAGGCGCCTCCCTCTGAGCAGCCTCGAAAGGCCGATCCGTTTTTCTCTGGGAAAGATCTTTTTCCTGAAGAAATTCGAGTGAAGGTGGTTGTGAAGGCGCTGGGGGACCTGACCGTCCGTTTTCGGGTCGACTCGAAGCCGAAGAGTCAGATCATTCTGCGTGAGGGGTTTACTCTCGTTCTTTTTGCGAAGGATCGCGCCTTTTTTCAGGTTTCCGATCCTGAGTCGGCTACCGTGACTCGCTCTGTTGGAGAGCCTCGTGCTTTACGCTCTTTGGGGAGTGGCCAGTTGGTGGCGGATCTGTTGTTGACAAAAAAAGTCGGCATTTCGGATGGCCGCTCGGTTCATGCCATTTTTCCAGGCGCTGTTTCACCCCAGGATGAGTCGGCGGCAGAGGCTCTAGGAGCCGATCTTCCAGCGGCTCCGCCCCCTTCTGCGCAGCCGAAATCGCGCCCCGCAGCAGAGAATTCCACAGCCAGTCCCTAAGTTATCCACATCGATTGACCGACTTTTCCACATCTGTTAAGTGTTTAAAATAATTAGCTATTTTGTCTTATAAGACCGAGTTTTGCTGATTTTTTCCAGAGTTATCCCCAAAAAGGCTCTGAGAGCGGCAAAGCTAAGATTCACTAGCGGTGGGTTCGTCGAAACCACGCAAAACCGGCTAGTGCCGCAACGAGATTGCCGAGTTGCATGGAAAGCCAGGCAGGGAGAATGCCCCCCTCGTAAAGCTTCGCTCCCCATCCCAGCAAACCGTAATAACCCAAAAGAACCACCAGAGCGATTAGCGAGGCGCCTGACTTCACCGAACGCGTGGGTTGCACCCCAGCGCTGACGCCCAACAAAACGAAAGCCAGCGGCGCAAGGGCAACGGCAATTCGGCGCCACAGCTCGCCGGTAAAGACTCGGGCTGTCGGAGCTCTAGCCGCCTTTGCTGCCCGTAGGGCTCCGAGCAGTTGTTGAAGAGGCATCATCTTGGGCTTTCCACCCGAGCCAGGGTCGTGAGCTTCCATTTTTAGGAAAAGCCGGTACTCGTCAAAATCGATTTTCTGATAGCTCGCTTCGCCCGAATCGGTTCGGTGAATGTTGCCCGTGTTCAGTATCAAGATCGCGGTGCTTCCGCCGTTTCGCTCCGTGCGCGAAGTCCAGCGCCCTTCCTTGGCCACGATCGTGAGAGGACTTTTAGGTTCACGTTCGTCGTAGATAAAGACGCCTTCCATTCGATTTTTCTTCGAGTCGACGCGATCGGCGTACACGAGCAAGTCGAAAAAGCCTCGATTGAAGGTGCCCTCATGAATCGAGCTTACGAGGCGCGATTGCCCCACTTTACTGATCTCGGCTTTGAGTTCACGTTCGGCCCTTGGAATCCACTCCAGATTCAGACCGAGCGATACGACCGAAAGTAGTACCGCCAGAACAAGCGGTGTGACCGTCATCCGCAAGGGTGAGATTCCCGAGGCCTTCATGGCAATCAGCTCGCTGTCGGACGAGAGCCTGCCAAAGCTCAAGAGCAGTGCAATGAGAAACGAGATGGGAATCGCGAAGGGAACGAAAGAAGCGCAGAAAAGCACCGAGATCTTCGCGAGCTTTCCAATGGGCACGCCATGAATAATGAAGAACTCAGCCAGGCGTAGTAGCTGGAACATCAAAAAAAGAACTGTGAAAAAGCTCAGCCCTCCGAAAAACGGAACGCCCACCTCGGTAAATAAGTACCTATCCAGCAGCGGTGGTTTTCGGGAAGGCTTGTAGCTCATGCCCTATGGGTCCTGTGTGTATCGCGAGGGCGAATCACCAAGAGAATCACCAAGAGGCGAGCGGATGAGTGTGAGGAGGTGGGATACCGCTTCAACATGAATGCTCCCTATGCTAGAGCAAAACTCATCTCATTTTAAAAAAAAGTTTAGGGGGAACTCATGGCTGTCTCTCGTAC
>JBDLQW010000156.1:0-23324 GCA_039800365.1 Pseudomonadota bacterium | reverse complement strand
AATCAAAAAAGTATCCCAAGCGTTGCCTCGTATCTTAGACAGAAGTTCGGTAACGCCGAATTGGGCCTCCATTCGATTTCATTCAACCCAAGCGATCACGATCTGATCCGTGGTGACCCCTCTGAACGTCGGGCCTATCTCGACCGGGTTCTTTCATCCGAACAGCCAGAATACCTCGATCTCGTGCTCCGCTATAAGAAAACCCTTGAGCAGAGGAATCGGGTT
Organism: Pseudomonadota bacterium; assembly: GCA_039800365.1. Lineage (GTDB taxonomy): Bacteria > Bdellovibrionota > UBA1018 > UBA1018 > UBA1018 > CAIOHW01. The sequence goes on along the minus strand of JBDLQW010000156.1, from coordinate 23,099 downwards.
TTAAAAGAGGGAAACTCACGATTTCATTCAGTTTTGTCAGACTTCACTGAGGCATTACTCGACTCGGGCAGCCGGATGATTCACGCTAGGTTAGCCTGGTTGCAGGATCGCAGCGCTGCTGTACCTCGACTCGCTGCGCACATTGCTCCAAAACAGCCTCCTATTGGTCTAAAATATCATTTCCGCTGGAAGGCGCCGGAGAGCACTTTACCTAGTGAAAACGGAGATTTGACTCAAATTCATTTTGCTGGACACACCCCTCTACCTTCACTAGAAGATTTATATCGCTCGATGAAGGCATCACTTAGGTCTTTAGAACACCAAGAATGGAGACTCGGGAGTTCACTCGTGGGGCCTCATCGGGATGATTGGTTCATGGAGATGGATCGTAACCCTCTTCGTACCCATGGATCTCAAGGTGAAATTCGTACAGCATTACTGGCGTTAAAATTGGCGGAAATAGAAAGTTTTCGCCGAGTAACGGGACACCGGCCGATATTACTTTTGGATGATTTTTCTTCAGAACTGGATCTCGATCGACGAAGGTTTTTGATGGATTTTCTGCAAACAACCGATCTTCAGGTTTTTATTTCGAGTACTGAATCGGTGGGCCTTCCCGGGAAAAAATTTTCGGTAGTTAGCGGTGTGGTTACACCTGCCTAAAGGGGAATTTAAAATTTATGTCCGACACAATGAGCACTCAAGTATCGACCGACTATTCGGCTGACAAAATCAAGGTTCTTGAAGGGCTCGAGGCCGTTCGAAAACGACCTGGAATGTACATTGGCGACACTGGGGTTCGTGGTCTTCACCACTGTGTTTATGAAATTGTAGATAACTCTGTGGATGAAGCCTTGGCAGGTCATGCTAAAACGATTTCAGTCACAGTTCATTTAGATAACAGCGTCACTGTTGAGGACGATGGACGTGGAATTCCTGTTGGAATGCACAGTACCGGAATTTCAGCTGTAGAAGTGGTGATGACGAAGCTTCACGCCGGTGGGAAATTCAACGAAGAAGGTGGCGCTTATAAGGTTTCTGGTGGACTTCATGGTGTGGGAGCAGCGGTCGTTAATGCGCTCTCTGATGCTCTTCATGTTGAAGTAAGACAGGGCGGGAAGGTTTATCAACAGTCCTACCATCGGGGAACACCAGTAGGCCCACTTCAAGAAGTTGGTGTGACTGATAAGCGCGGAACTCAAACCACTTTCAAACCAGATCCTGAGATTTTCGAAACCGTCGAGTTCAATATCGACACGCTTGCGTCTCGATTTCGAGAGCTGGCTTTTTTGACTCCAGGTCTTCGAATCATCCTTAAAGATTTGCGGTTAGATCCTGTAAGAGAATTTGATTTTCACTTTGAAGGCGGGATCGTTCAGTTTGTCGAGCACATCAATAAATCGAAGCAAAAACTTCATGAACAGGTCATCTTTTTTGCGTACGAAAAAGATTGGCTTCGGGCCGAAGTGGCCATGCAGTGGAATGATTCCTACACGGAAACCATCAGCTCTTACGTAAACAATATTCACACCATTGAGGGGGGGACCCATGTTTCGGGTTTCCGAAATGCGCTGACTCGAGTCGTGAATAAATACGCTTCGGATCATTCGTTAGTCAAAGAACTTAAGGAGAGTCTCTCAGGCGAAGATATCCGAGAGGGTATGGCGTGCGTCATCAGCGTCAAAGTTCCCGAGCCTCAATTTGAAGGTCAGACAAAATCGAAACTGGGCAACAGCGAGGTTGAGGGGTTCGTCAATGGAATGATTTATGACAAGTTGACGAATTACTTCGAGCAGAACCCCGGAGTTGCGAAAAAGATTATTCAAAAAGCCGTTGAATCGGCGTTGGCTAGAATCGCAGCCCGAAAAGCCCGAGATTTGACCCGCCGTAAAACGGCTCTCGATTTTGGGGGCCTTCCTGGAAAAATGGCAGACTGCCAAGAAAAAGACCCTGCCCTTTGCGAACTATATCTAGTCGAAGGAGACAGCGCAGGTGGGTCGGCAAAGCAAGGGCGTTCGCGTAAAAACCAAGCGATCCTTCCTTTGAAAGGGAAAATTTTAAATGTCGAAAAGGCTCGTTTCGACAAGATGCTCTCTTTTGAGGAAATTAAAATTCTAATTACCGCGCTGGGAGCAGGTATTGGAAAGGATGATTTTGATATTGCGAAGCTGCGCTATCACAAAATCGTCATCATGACCGATGCTGACGTCGACGGATCGCATATCCGTACTCTCTTGTTGACGTTCTTTTATCGCCAAATGCCGGAAATCATCCAAAAAGGCTATCTCTACATCGCTCAGCCGCCGCTTTATAAAGTTAAGCGTGGCCAAAAAGAAAAGTATTTGAAGAATGAGCAAGAACTCTCCGAATACCTTCTTTCGAGTGGTTTAGAACAAGTTCAAATTTTTTCGCGCGATAAGCTGTTGCCCATGAGTCAGGTAACGCCAGCCTTAAAAGCCGCTATTCGTTTTTCTAAGTCTCTTGAACGGCTCTCGAAACGAATTCACCCTGAGGTGATTTCGGGCCTCTTGCACCGAGGATTAAATGCCGAGACACTCAAATCTGAAGAGCATTTAAAAGCTCTTCTGGCTGAAGTCGCCATGGATTGTCTTTCGAGCAATATTCGTGTGCAATTCACTTTAGGAAAAGACTCTGAGCATAATAGCTGGTTTGCGACCGTAACTAGCTCCTTTCACGGAAATTCAAAGCAAATCAGTGTCAATTCCGGAATGATCCACTCGCCAGAGTTCGAAGAGTTTCATAAGCACCTTCAGGTCATGAAAACTATGGGCCCTTCACCTTATCGGCTTCAAGTAGGTGAAAAGAGCTCGATTGAAGTTCAAACTGTCGAGGAGCTCGCAAGAGCGTTGGTGGAACAGAGTAAATCGGGTGTAACGGTTCAGCGTTATAAAGGGCTGGGCGAGATGAATCCTGAACAGCTTTGGGAAACTACGATGGACCCCGAAAAAAGAACCTTGCTGAAGGTCAGCGTCGAAGATGCCGTTGAGGCCGACAGTATTTTCTCGGTCTTGATGGGGGACCAAGTAGAGCCTCGACGCCAATTCATCGAAGAAAATGCCCTTCGAGTTCGAAACCTCGACGTTTAATTAGGACTAAAAATGACTGAGATTCAAGCGCAGGAAAAAGGTGTTGTCGTCGTCAATATCGAAGACGAAATGCGAGGGGCTTATCTCGATTACGCCATGAGCGTGATTATTGGACGTGCCTTACCCGATGTTCGCGATGGCTTAAAGCCAGTTCATCGACGGGTTTTGTATGCGATGTACGATTTGGGAAACACGCATGGAAAGCCTTATAAAAAATCGGCTCGTGTTGTCGGGGATGTGATCGGTAAATACCACCCTCATGGTGACTCTGCCGTTTACGATACCATCGTTCGCATGGCCCAAGACTTTTCACTCCGCTATCCCCTAGTTGATGGTCAGGGAAATTTTGGTTCTATTGACGGCGATTCGCCCGCAGCGATGCGCTACACTGAAATTAGAATGGACAAGATCACCGATGAACTCCTTGCAGATATCGATAAGGAGACGGTGGATTTTGGTCCGAACTATGATGACAGTCTTCAAGAACCACTGGTTCTGCCGTCGAAGATCCCCAATCTTCTGGTGAATGGATCTGCGGGAATTGCAGTAGGAATGGCCACCAGTATTCCTCCTCATAATCTGGGCGAAGTGATCGATGCCACTGTCGCGCTCATCGAGGATCCCTCTCTGACGACTAATGATATGCTTCGATTCGTAAAAGGGCCTGACTTTCCGACAGGGGCTTATGCCTTCGGCGGCGAGCAGCTGCGAGAAGCTTATCGCACAGGCCGTGGAACAGTAAGAATGCGATCGAAGGCTGAAATTGAAACCTTCAAGAATGATCGCGAACGAATCATTGTTTCTTCTCTTCCCTACCAGGTCAACAAGGCCAAGCTCATCGAAAAGATCGCTGAGCTGGTGAAAGACAAGCGCATCGAGGGGATCTCGGATCTTCGAGATGAATCAGATCGTACTGGAATGAGGATCGTGATCGAGATCCGAAAGGGCGAGAATGCTAATGTCATCTTAAATCAGCTTTATAAGCTGACCCAGATGCAGGACAGCTTCAGCATTAATCTTCTAGCGATTCATAATAATCAGCCCAAGATTTTCAATCTCAGGGATATGATTTGGGCGTTTATCGAGCATCGCAAAGATATCGTCATTCGAAGAACAATTTTCGATCTCAAGAAGGCCGAAGCTCGGGCGCACATTTTGGAAGGGCTTAAGCGCGCCGTCGAGAACATCGACGAGATCGTGGCGATGATCAAAAAAGCTGGAAATCCAGATGAGGCTCGCCAGAACTTAATCGCACGATTTGATTTTAGCGAGATTCAGGCCCAGGCAATTCTTGAGATGAGATTGCAAAGACTGACGGGTCTAGAGCGAGACAAGATCATTCAGGAGTATCACGAAATTCTGAAATTGATTGAGAGCCTGAAGAAGTTGTTAGCCAGTGAGGCGGCGATCTATCAGCTTATTCGTACTGAACTTACAGAGATCAAAGAAAAGTATGGGGATGAGCGTCGCACCGAAATCATGCTGGGGGCTTCTTCTGATTTCGAAGTCGAGGATCTGATCGCCGACGAGGATACCCTCGTCTCGATTACCCATTCGGGTTACGTGAAGCGTTCTGATCCTGCCCAGTTTAAGCGCCAGGGGCGGGGCGGAAAGGGAGTTCGCGGGGTAACGACCGGAGACGAAGATTTCGTAACTGCGATCTACAACACGAATACCCTCGCCTATTTACTGTGTTTCACAGACCGCGGCCGAATGTATTGGCTGAAGGTTTACAAGGTTCCTGAGGCCAGTCGTTCAGCGAAGGGTCGAGCAATTATCAATCTCGTTTCATTGCAGCCCGGCGAGAAGATCAAGGCGATCCTTCCGGTGCGAGAGTTCTCGGAGCACGAGTATGTGATCATGGTCACCCGAGCAGGAGTGATTAAGAAAACCCCGCTGAGCGACTTCAGTAATGTTCGAAATGTCGGTTTGAATGCCATTTCGACTGATGAGGGCGATGAATTGGTCAGTGCTCGAATCACTTCGGGAAATAACGATATTTTTCTTTGCTCTCAGCAAGGGATGAGTATCCGCTTCTCGGAGAGTGATGTTCGACCCATGGGCAGGGCTGCCCGAGGGGTAATTGGAATGAGCTTGGATGAAGGCGACCGAGTGGTCTCGATGGAGGTCTTATCAGGCCAAGATCAAGGTCCAAGCAACGAGATCTTAATTGTTACTGAGTATGGCTATGGAAAGCGAACTCCAGTTTCTGAATATCGATGTCAGTCTCGCGGTGGAAAAGGTCTGATCACGATGAAGTTCTCGGAGAGAAACGGCAACGTCATGGGTTCGCGACAGGTTGCGCCTCAAGCCGATGTGGTTCTTGTTTCTGATAAGGGCCAGATGATTCGAATTCGCGTTGCTGAAATCAGTGAGCAAAGTCGAATCACTCAGGGAGTTCGACTCATGTCGGTGGCCTCTGGCGAGAAGGTGGTTTCATTTGAAGCTCTAGCCGAATCAGAAGAGCCGGGAGAAGCTCCCGAGAGTGATGGTGGCCCATCAGCTTGAGAACAGCTGGGGTCTTCATTTTCCTCATTCTTTTGGTAAGTTGCACGGGTTCAGAGCTTCGCACAGACTATGTTCGAGCCGAAGTGCTATGGAACAAAGCAAATTACCAGGCAGCGGCTCGTCAGTTTGAACGGGTTTATTTGAAAGATCCGCAGGGTGATCTCGGGCTACAAGCGCTCTATCGTTCGGCAGTGACCGAATACTTGTTTATCAAGAACTATCCTGAAGCCTTGCGGCTGTTTCGCCTCTATTTTGAGGCCAATCCGCGAGGAAAAAGTTCGACCGATGCACTCCTCCAGGTGGGGGAAATCTTTTATTCACTCACCCATCAGTATGAACAAGCAATCGCGCACTATCGGCGCCTTCTTGAGGACGAGCGTTTTAAGACCATGCGCCCTGAGTTTCTTTTTAGAATCTCACGTTCTCAGTTTTTTTTATGGAGGTTCGAAGACGCTATTCAAACGCTTGAACTGCTGCGGCGTGAGAGCCAAGAACTCTCCTGGCAGTTGAAAGCGATCTATCATTTAGGGATGAACCATTTGTCTCTAGCCGAGCGGCGGGTCGTTTCGCCAGAGGGCGAGTCGTCCGAAGAGGGGGCTCTCGATGGAGATGGGGCCGATCCGATGAGGCATTATTCTGAGGCACTCAAGGACTTTGAGTGGGTTCAAGCTCAGGGAGGAAGCCACCCCTTGGCACTTGATGCCGGCATCGGAGTGGTTACGGCCCTTGAGGGGCAAGGAAAGTGGCTTGAAGCCCAAGAGCGCCTGATCGAAATTCAAAAGAAGTTTTCAGAGAATCGCGTTCTGAAGATCCACCAATTGCGAATTCAAGAGCGCTTAACCCGGCAAAGTCGGGCCCGGAAACGTTGACCCTTTGGAAATTCCTGTGCTACGGCAATCGCGCTCATGGCCTCACCTTCAGATCTGAAGTCCTATCTGCGCGGGCTGGCCCTGTTAACTTGGGTTGCCACTGAGTTGGTCGCACTTACCGGACTGGGTGTCGCCTTGGGTTGGTATTTACATCGGCGCTTTGGGATTTCCCGATTCACGCCAGTGGTCTTTGGAGTCCTGGGACTAACCTTCGCTTTTTGGCGTATTTATCGAATCCATAGTAAGTGGGAGGATCCGAAATGAGGTGGGCCTTGAAACGTGAGTTAAGACCGTTTTTCTGGGCAAGTTTTCTGTGGCTTCTTTTGGGCCTGGTTCTCGCCGCAGGAGTATTTTCGAGCGGGAATTTTTTCAAAGAAATGGTGTGGTTCGTGGTTTTTTGGTCTCTGGGGGTGGGAGATCTCGCCACCATCGCAGCCCTCGTTTTTGCGATCACCAGCTGGGGCGAGTCGAGCGATCGCGTGAAAATGGGGCTCAGAATCACCATCTTAACAGGACTCAAGGTCACCCTTTTGTTGATTTTTGGTGCAATTTTATTTCTAAAGCATGGAATTCCCCAATCTTCTCTGCTAGTGGGGTTAGGAACTTTAATCGTGGTGCCTTTACTGGGCGGGCTTTTTTGGACATTTCAGGTCCAGCCCGAACAAAAGGCATAGTAAACACCGAATAAGGCTTGCTGGCGTATGCACGGAGAACATGGCTTTAATTGGCTACACTTGATCCCAGGGTTGGCGCACGCGCCGAACCATGTGGTGATGGCGATCGCCATTTCGATTCTTTTAGTGGTGACGACCCTCGTGGCGCGTTTCCAATTGGCGCGTGTGATGGCAAGCCCCGATGGTGGGATGATCCCCCCTTCGAAGTGGACCTTTCGAAATTTTTTCGAGATTTTAGCCGAAAATCTTTTTAAGCTCACTGAGACGGTGCTCGGCCATCATGAGGCCCCTCATTATTTCCCGGTAATCGGCAGCCTCTTTGTGTTTATTTTTGTTTCCAATCTTGTGGGTCTGATTCCAGGTTTCCTTCCGCCCACGGATAATATGAACACCACGCTCGCGTTGGGTGTTTTTGTGTTTTTTTACTACAACTACGTGGGACTGAAGGTAAATGGTCTCGCCTATCTCAAGCATTTTTTGGGTCCGGTCCTGTGGTTGGGCCCCTTGATGTTGATTATTGAGATCGCCTCCCACGTGTTTAGACCGCTTTCTCTAGCCCTGCGTCTCCGTGGAAACATCATGGGTGACCATGTCGTTCTGAGTATCTTCAGCGACTTGGTGCCACTGGTGGTCCCGATGATTTTTTACGGGTTAGGGATATTTGTCGCGTTTGTACAGGCCTTCGTTTTCTGTTTGATGACGATGGTCTATATTTCGCTGTCCACAGCGCATGATCACTGATGTGAGTAGAAGAAAGGGAAATGAAGATGCTTCGTAAGGTTTTGTTGATGGTGGTTTCGGTTGGTGTGTTTTTCGCTGCTCAGGCTGCAATGGCAGAAGAAGGTGTTGCTGCTGCAACCGCAGTTGCTGCTGATCCTTATGCTTCGTTGAGCGCAGTTTTCCCAATCGGAATTGCAGCCTTTGGTGGCGCTCTTGGTCAAGCTCGCACGGCTACTGCCGCTCTTGAAGGCATTGCACGTAATCCTGCTGCACAAGGCAAGATCTTCGTTCCAATGATCATTGGCTTGGCGCTGATCGAATCTCTCGTTCTGTACGCATTCGTTATCGCGTTCATCAAGATCAAGATCTAATTTTGGTGCTTGAAATCCCTTTGGGGAAAGCTCGGGCCACCAGCTCCTTGTGAGTCTGGTGGCCTTTGTTTTTTTAAGGGGCCTTAAGATAAGTAGCGCTTTAAAAACTGGCCGGTAACACTACTGGCGGTCTGGGCCACTTCCTCGGGAGTGCCAGTAGCCAGAATGGTTCCACCAGCCTTTCCTCCCTCGGGTCCAAGATCAATAAGATGGTCAGCGACTTTGATAATATCGAGGTTATGCTCAATCACGAGAACTGTATTGCCCTGGTCAACGAGCGTTTGAATAATCTGAATTAACTTTCGGACGTCATCAAAGTGAAGACCTGTGCTGGGCTCGTCCAGAATGTAGAGGGTCTTTCCGGTGCTCTTTCGTGAGAGTTCGCGCGCCAGCTTGATTCGTTGAGCTTCGCCACCAGACAGCGTTGTGGCGCTTTGGCCTAGTTGCAGGTATCCCAGCCCGACTTCGTCAAGAACCTTGAGCTTTGATCGGATGCTGGGAACCGCCTCGAAAAATGAATTAGCCTCAAGAATCGAAAGTTGAAGAACCTCGGCAATCGACTTTCCTTTGTAGCGAATCTCCAGCGTCTCAGGGTTATAACGCCTGCCTTGGCATGCCGAACAAGTCACAAAAACGTCTGGCATGAAGTGCATTTCGATTCGGGTCATGCCTCCGCCCTCACAGAGCTCGCATCGTCCACCCTTGATATTGAAAGAGTATCGACCGGGCTTGTATCCTCGAACCTGGCTCTCGGGAAGTTGAGCGAACAGTTCGCGAATCAGGCTGAAAACTCCAGTGTAGGTAGCTGGGTTCGACCGGGGTGTTTTTCCGATCGGGCTCTGATCAATGTCGATGACCTTATCGACGAGATCGAGACCTACGATCTTTCGAATTTGCAGGTCACCTACCTCGGTTTTGTGGAGGTGCTTGAGAAGTGCTCGGTACAAAGTATCGAAGATCAGCGTGCTCTTTCCGCTGCCCGAAACTCCTGTGATGCAAGTCAGAACACCCAGAGGAAAGAGGGCATTTACGGCTTTGAGATTATTCTGATGGGCACCCTCAATGTAGATGGAGCGCTCCTTGGTCCAGGGACGCCGCACGTGAGGTACATCGATACGGAGCTTCCCCGAGAGGTAGGCTCCTGTGAGACTTTGGGGGTTTGATCGAATTTCGGTGGGAGTTCCCTGAGCGATGATCTCTCCTCCCAATCGCCCGGCGCCAGGGCCAAGATCAGCGACGAAATCGGCGCGTTCAATGGTGTCGAGATCATGCTCCACTACAAGCACCGTATTTCCGAGGTCTCTGAGGCGCTCTAAGGTGCCAATGAGTCGTTCGTTGTCGCGTTGATGTAGCCCGATGCTAGGCTCATCCAGAACATAGATGACTCCAACGAGTGAGCTTCCGATCTGAGTTGCCAGTCGAATTCGCTGTGCTTCGCCTCCCGATAGGCTTTGAGCCGATCGTGAAAGAGAGAGGTATCCCACTCCCACAGACGTGAGAAATTGAACTCGGTCTCGGATCTCCTTCACGATTCGAGAGGCAATAAGCCCTTCACGATCCGAAAGGTGAAGCGCGGTAAAAAACCCTCCAAGATCTAAAATAGAAAGCTCACAAAGCTGAGCGATATTTCGGCTGTCGATTTTGAAGTGAAGACTTTCTTGCCGGAGTCTCGCGCCCTGACAGGAGGGACACGGAGGTGCCTGCTCGAGCCCCGCAGGAACGGCTTCGTCATCCTCGTCATCCTCTTGATCCTCCGACGCCTGCCACCTGGGGTCGACCCCTAAGCCATCACAGCTAGGGCAAGCGCCCATTGGGCTGTTGAAAGAAAATGTTCTGGGCTCAGGTGATGGATAGCTGATCCCACAGTCAGAACAGGCAAATTTTTCGGAGACCAAAAGCTCATCAAGGGCTCCATCACCGATCTGATGCTGGACGATCAGGGCGCCCTCCCCCATTTTCAGGGCAAGCTCAACCGATTCGCTAAGTCGCGAAGCAAGTGCTGGTCGTTCGCCTTTGATCACGAGGCGATCAACCACCACTTCAATTTGATGCTTCTTATTTTTATCAAGCGAGATGTCTTGCGAAAGGTCTAGCGTCTCTCCATCGATTCGTACCCGAACGAACCCCCGCTGCCTTAATTGAAGGAGCTCTTTTTGGTACTCGCCTTTTCTTCCGCGAACGATGGGGGCAAGCAGAGAAACCTTGGTGCCCTCTTTAAACCCTAGAATCTGATCTGTGATCTGTTGGGGAGATTGCGACCGAATGGGCTGCCCGCACTGATAGCAAAATGGCCGACCAATTCGAGCATAGAGCAGTCGAAGATGGTCGTAGATTTCCGTGACAGTGCCCACTGTCGAACGAGGGTTATAACTTGTCGTCCGTTGCTCAATTGAAATGGTCGGGCTCAGGCCACTGATATGATCGACGTCTGGCTTCTCGACCTGGGCTAGAAACTGGCGGGCATAAGCCGATAGACTTTCAACGTAGCGGCGCTGGCCTTCGGCGTAGATGGTATCAAAGGCCAAGGAAGATTTTCCAGATCCTGAGGGCCCCGTAAGGACCGCTAAAGAATTTCTGGGAATCTGGATTGAGATGTTCTTGAGATTATGAACCCGTGCACCTCGGATTATGATCGCCTCATCAGGCAAGGGGCTGATCGAATCAGAGGAAATGTCGGTAGTCATTTCAGTGCGAGCTTTGAGTGAAGTCAATCTCGGGATGTCCCACCTCGCGAGCGGCGTGAGAAAGCTCGCTTAAAAACAGCGAACGAATTTCTTCGAGACGGGCCTCTGAGGGGGCCTCGAAACGTAAAACCAATACGGGCTGGGTGTTTGAGGCTCGGATCAGCCCCCACGCATCACCGAAGTCCACTCGAACGCCATCAATGTCGGTAATCTTCCTACCAGGAGCAAGCCGAGACTTCGCGGCTTCAACCAGGCGAAATTTCTTTTCCTCTACGCAATCAATTCGAATTTCGGGAGTAGAAACGCTGGGAGGAAGATCTGCCAGGAGCCCAGACAGCGGGCCTTGATGGTCGGAGACAATCTCGTACACTCTCAAAGCAGCATAGATGGCGTCATCAAAGCCAAAATAACGGTCTGCAAAGAAAATGTGTCCCGACATTTCACCGGCAAGAGCTGCCCCGGTTTCCTTCATCTTAGACTTGATCAGCGAGTGACCCGTCTTCCACATCAGCGGCACGCCCCCTCGCTTTGCGATGTCTGCATAGAGCCGATGACTTGATTTTACCTCTGAGATGATCGTTGACCCTGGCCGCTCTTTAAGAACATCACGAGAAAGAAGAACCATGAGTTCATCACCAAAGATGATTCGCCCGGTCTCATCGACGAGACCGATACGATCAGAGTCGCCATCGAAGGCTACTCCAAAGTCGGCACCCTCGGTTTGTACCGCTGAAACCAGGTCTTTTAGATTTGCTGGAACAGTGGGGTCGGGATGATGGTTAGGAAATCGTCCATCTAGTTCACAAAATAACGGAATGACCTTCGCGCCCAGGCGCTCAAACAAGGCGGGGGCAACCGTGCTTGCGGTGCCATTACCAGAATCGAGCACCACTTTCAGGGGGCGAACGCGCTTCGCGTTTTGGATCAGATGGTCGAGATAGGCCGGAATCACAGCAAAAGGCTCAACAGAGCCCGAGACTTCAACTGGACGCTCAAACGATTCCATCAGGCGCCGAAGCTCCTGAATGTCGGGTCCATGTAGGGTTGCCTTGCCAACACAGATTTTAAACCCGTTGTAATCACCCGGGTTGTGCGAACCTGTGATCATGATGCCGCCATGGAGCTCTAAGTGATGAACGCTAAAATACGTCAATGGCGTAGGACAGACGCCGAGATTGATCACCTTCAGACCACAGCTCTTTAACGCAGAGATCAATGCATCGGCATAGTCATCGCTCGACAATCGGCAATCGCGTCCAACCGAAACGGTAAGAGCCGAAAGGGGCATGCCCCATTTTCGCTCTAAAAATAAGGCGTAAGCAAACCCAAGTCGTCTTGCAAACTCGAAGGTCAAATCTCGCCCCGCGATTCCCCGGATGTCGTACTCACGAAAAATGGAGGACACGAAATTCATGGGTGCTAGCTTCATCGGCGATTCTCCTGACGGCCTTCTACCATAGCGCAGGCCATGCGTAATGCAGATTGAAAACTCGAGGGATCTGCAGAGCCCTTTCCAGCAATATCGAAAGCGACGCCATGATCTACCGAGGTTCGAATGATGGGAAGTCCCAGGGTAACATTTACGGTTCTTGGGAAATCTAGAAGCTTCACCGGAATGAGTCCCTGATCGTGGTACATGCAGATGACCGCGTCATAACGTTCGGGCATGCGTGCGGCAGCGTTTTTTGCAAATAAAGTATCGGCCGGGAGGGGCCCCTCTAAGAGAATGCCAGGGTTCGATCTTCGTAGGCGTTGGATCGTGGGCTGGATGATCCGGGTTTCCTCGGTTCCAAAGAGTCCACCTTCACCAGCGTGGGGGTTTAAGGCTGCAACGGCAATTTTTGGTCGTGAGATTCTCCAGTTGTTGAGAAGAGCCTCGGCCGTATGCTCCACCGCACGAGTGATTTCCTGAGGAGTAATCGCTCGAGACACTTTGTTAAGCGGAAGGTGGGTGGTTACTAGCGAAATTCGGAGCTGCTCATTGGCAAGCATCATCGTGACGGCCTTTCGGCGACAGAGGGCTGCGAGCATTTCGGTGTGCCCAGGAAAGGGATAGCCTCCGGCCTGGAGCCGCTCTTTGCTGATGGGCCCGGTAACCAGGGCAGCCACAGACCCCTGGAGCGCAAGTTTTGTGGCCTTTTCAATGGCCCAACCTGAGACATACCCTGGAATCGAAAAGCGTTTGGATCGTCGAGGGATCGGTTGGGGTGGCGCTAAAATTCGGACCTTTTTTTGATCTTGAGGAATGTCCCCCAGGTCCGACTCATTCATGATTTCAATCGGGGCTCCCAGGCGTTCGAATGGCGTTGGCGAGCCAACCACGACCAAGCGGAGGTGCCTTGGCAAGGTGCGCATGAAAGTGCGATTCAAAAGAGTCTTGAGAACAATCTCTGGGCCGATTCCTTCAGGATCTCCAGGAGTGAGCGCGATGACCATGGGCTTATCGCGAGAGCGCTCGGTGAATCGAAGCTTGCTGTTCTTGGCGGCTGAGCCAGAGTTGTAACTGGTGGTGGTATTCAGCAACCGTCAGTTGCGCTCGAATCTCCTCTTGAGCCGCTTTAAGCCTGGAGTCGTCTCCTGTAGAGATGTCGGAAAGCTTTAAAATAAAGAGCTGACTAGTGGGGTCACCAAAGACAGGGCTCACTCCCCCTACCTTGAGTTTCTTCACTTCTTTTCGAATCGAAGGCGACATCTGATCTTCGTTGAGCAGGCCTAAGTCAATGGAGCTATCTCCGCTGCTATCATCGCCAAATCGACGAGCAACTTCTTCGAAGGAGTCACCAGACTTAAGCGCAATAGAAGCGCGCTCGACCGTTTCTTGTAGTCCTTTGGCCGATTGAAAGCGCGAACGGGAGAAGGAAATCAGCTTAACTCGGTAGCTTAATGTCGCAGCGCCGTCTTGTGCGTACTTTTTATAGAAGTGATTCTTGATATCGTCTTCCGAAATGCTGACCTTGGATCGGATGTCTCGATCGATCAGGTTTCGTTTCGCGGTGCTTAAGCGAATCAATTCGAAATAGTCTTCGAACCGAAATCCACTGTTTTGGATCTCTTCTCGAAGGCGTTCGCGCGAGATTTTCTGAGCAGATTGAATGGCGTTCAGCTCTTGGTCGACTTCGGCATCGGTTACGGGGAAGGCCTGAAGGACCAGGTGGTCTTGGATGAGCGCTTCGACAATATCGGGAGTTGTGGCTGCGCTCCGCTTCTGCGAAAGGGCAGAGGAAGCAAATAGCGGATCGAGCCTAGTTCGAAGCTCCATGCTATCTTTAAAGCGACGAACATCAGAACTAAGAATCGCTTTTGAGTTCACCGACGCTTCAAGACGGTCCAGCATTTTGACTGGAGCGCCAGCCATCGACATTGTGGTGAACAGAACCAAAAACCCCAGAACGCGCCAGGGCAGATTATACGAGCGCATGGCAGCGTTTTCTCACAGCCTGAGGATCAACACCAGGATCGAAACAGCCTAGTCCTTCAGAAGCGCGCTATGAATGGTGATCTTGCCCTCTTGCCGGAGCTTGCTCATGAGCTTCTCAAAAAGAGCATTGCGCTTCTCATCAAAAATCTGGCGTTTTACCTGGCCTTGATCGGTGTCATCCCAAGAGCGGATCGCTGTCAGCTTAATCAAGTGCAAGCCGAAAGGAGTCTTTACGATCCCAGAAATCTTCCCGGGCTTACCGAGCGCGAGAGCGGCATTATAGTAGGCAGCGTCAAGATTGTTTCGGGTCTTGTAGTCGATATCGCCACCCATAGGGGCTGCAGGACCCTCACTCTTGTTTTGGGCGAGTTCGGCAAAGCTCGCGCCAGTTTTCAACTCTTCTTGAATGCTAGCGAGGCGTTTCCGAGCTGCAGCTTCTTGATCGGGACCTGCATCTGGTCGAAGCGCAACAAAAATATGGGAGGTACGAATCTCTGGGTTCTTCGAGTAGTAGTCCTTGGCCTCGTTGTCGGATACTTCGATCTTCTCGACTTCCTTGCTGAGTTGTTTTTCGACCAGCGCCTGGAAAAGCACCGTGTTCATACGCTCAATCACAACGGGGTCTTTATCTAATCCCTGCTTTTTTGCGGCTTGGATCGCCAATTCGCGCTTCACCAGGTCGTCGAGGACAGCCTTCTTGCTTGGGGCGTTTGTAGGGAAAAATTTTAAATTTTCGCGGTATTTGTTGTTGAAGTCTTCAAGCGTGATCGCCGTGCCATTGATTTCCGCCAGGACTGCTCCTTTGGCGTAAGCTGGTTGAGACAGAGCGCCAGCAACACAGCTCAAGATGGGGAGAAGGGGAAGCGTGGAGATCGAAATTAGGTTTTTCGTGCGCATGTCCTTAAGCGTAAACCCACCATGAGGCATTGGCAACGCCTCTCATCGCGAGAGATCTTCCAAAAGCTCTTGAATGACAAAATAGAGCTCTTTCATGGATGACACTTTGCGGGCAGCAACAAATCGCGAATCAGGTGTGAGCTGATATCGTTTGGGATAAGCGGTTACCAGAGCGATCGCACGAACCGGATTCAATGAGCTGTCTGCTCCCGGAACCAGCACGAGGCGTTCTGGGCCCACAGTAAGAGCGTCAATTTTCAATCGCTTTAAGTGGACCTTCACTCGAATGAGCCACAAAAGGTGAATGGCTTCGACAGGAAGTTTGCCGAATCGATCTGCGAGCTCAGCCTCAAGATCGTCAACCGTAGCATCGTCAGGAGCAGCGGAGAGCCGGCGATAAAGAGAGAGTCTCTGGTGAACGTCGGGCACGAAGTCTTCGGGCAAAAAAGCGGGAAACGGTGCTTTGATCTCAGGTTCGCGGAGCGACTCAAGATGGGTCTCAGATCCTGAGTTCTTGAGCTCCTGAACAGCCTCTTCGAGAAGCTCGAGATAGAGGTCAAACCCAACGGCTTGAATATTTCCTGATTGCTGAGGTCCCAAGAGGTCTCCACCCCCTCGAATCTCTAGATCGTGAGAGGCGACTTGAAAGCCACTTCCGAGCTCGACAAACCGCTGGATGACTTCAAGGCGCTTCTTAGCCTCGTCGGATAGGACGCGCTGTTCAGGAATGAGCAGGTACGCATAGCCTCGTTGATCGCCACGCCCTACTCGCCCGCGGATCTGATACAGCTGCGCGAGACCAAACGTATCTGCACGATCGATCAGAATGGTGTTCGCCGATGGAAGATCGATTCCTGACTCAATAATGCTGGTGCAAACCAAGACGTTTGATTTTTTCGAGTAAAACTCCTCGATCGCCTCTTCAAGCTCGCCCTCGGGCATTTGCCCATGGGCAACGGTGATTCGTGCCTGAGGGGCAAGCGAGCGGAGGTGGCTTGCGCATTCGAATATCGACTGAACGCGATTATGAAGGAAGAAAACTTGCCCTCCCCTGCCCAGTTCGAAGTCGATAGCCCGCTTGAGGAGCGCGTCGTCACGAGGCGCGATGTAGGTTCGAATCGGAAGTCGATTGACTGGCGGAGTTCGGATCAGGCTGATGTCTCTGAGGCCTGATAAAGAAAGATGAAGAGTTCGCGGAATCGGTGTTGCCGTTAGCGTGAGGACAGGAACATTCAACTTCAGGGCTTTGAGTTTCTCTTTATGCTCGACTCCAAATCGATGCTCTTCGTCGACAATGAGAAGTCCCAAATCTTTGAAATGAATATCTCGAGATAGAAGCCGATGGGTGCCAATCACGACATCAACGCTTCCTGTTGCTAGTGACTTTAGAATTTTGGTCTGAACCGATTTTGGTTTGAATCTTGAAATCGATTCGATGCTAACGGCTCGTCCAGCGAGACGAGAGCGAAAACTGGCTTCGTGTTGGTGCGCCAGTAATGTCGTTGGTACCAACACGGCGACCTGTTTGCCGTCAAGCGCGGCGCGGTATGCCGCACGGATCGCGACCTCGGTCTTGCCGTAGCCCACATCCCCGCAAATCAGGCGGTCCATAATTTTTCCCTGTGCCATATCCTCGAGCGTTGCTTCGATGGCTTGGGCCTGATCGGGGGTCTCGTCGTAAGGAAAACTAGCTTCAAATGCCTCGAATTCAGGATCACGGCGCGAAAAGCGAAAGCCAGATCGAATCTGGCGCTCGGCATAGAGCTTCACTAAGTCGATTGCTAGGCGTTTAATCGACTCTTTAACCTTTTCTTTGGTCTTTAAGAATTGCTGCGAGCCCAGTCGGTCTAGAGTCACTCCAGGGCCGGCGCCGCCGTGCTTTTGAATCAGGTTTAGTCGGTGAACCGGAAGGTAGAGTTTGTCCTGGTTAGCGTACTCGAGGAGCAGAAAGTCTGAAGCGGCTCCGGTCAGGTTGAGTCGAACCAATCCTTGATAGCGCCCGATTCCGTGTTCGAGATGAACGACGGGGTCTCCGGGTGAAAGATCAGAAAGCTGATGCAATCCGAGCCAATCGCTCGAGGGATCTCTCGGGGAGGGTCTTTGAGGTTTTGTGCCTTTGCGACGTCGAGCGCCCTTCTCGCCCAGGATCTCTTGTTCAGTAATGATGACCAGGCGCTCGGTGGGCCAGCGAAATCCAGCTTCAAGCAAGGACTCCTGAACCTCTAACCGAAGGCCGCGGTTTTCAAGCAAGTGCGCGAAACGATCCGCTTGCCCCCGTGTTCTGGCCGAGGCGATGACTTGAAATCCTTGTCGTGTCCAAAGCGTTACTTTTTCCTCAAGCGTGTCTAATGAGCCTTTGCCTGATCCAGAAGCCAAGTCGGAATTGGTTCGGATCAAGACTTGGTGTTTACCGGTTTTCTCTTGAGGGGGTGGTTCGCCGTGGTTTTGGTCGCCGGTCTCAACCTGAAGGTCAGCCGGTTCGGTTAAGTCAATCGAGCTTAAAATAAGCTTGGCTTGAGAGAGCGTGGAGTTCAGATCGCTGGCGCGAGGATCGTAAGTCGACTCTGGTGTCGGGCTGATACGCCAGGATTCTCCAGGGTTTTTCGATAGCGCTGCAAAAAGCTCTCGGTCTTCTTGAAGTGCGGCATCGAATTTCTGTTGGCACCAAAGAGGATCAATGACTAGCAGGTCAGTCGAGGAAACATAATCCCACAGTGAGGCAGGACTTTCGTAAACGAGTCCTGCCCACAACTCTGAAAATTCGGGATAGGCACCCAACGAGACCTGCTCTAGGATCGGATCTCTTGTTTTTCTTGGAATTCCTGACTCATCGGCAAGGGACTTGAGTTCTGCCCTTAGCCTCGGGATGGTTTTTGAGTGGATCAGCACTTCCCGGCAAGGGGTAATCCAGGCCGAGTTCTGCCCTTCGCTGATCGTGCGTTGCGATCCGGGATCAAAATGGCGAATTCGTTCTACTTGATCATCAAAGAACTCAATTCGAAGGGCTAAGGCACCTTCAGTTGCATCCGGAACGATGACATCCAAGATGTCGCCGCGAAGGGCGAATGTCGCAGGGTCTTCAGCGGTGTCTGTTCTAGAATATCCCGCTTGAATCAGCCGCTCAGTCAGGGCCTCTCTTGAGCCAAAGGACTGACCGACTTGAAGTTCGAAAGAGGCGCGAAGGAAATCCTGCAGCGGCAAGGTGCGGAGGCTTGCGGCTTGTAGCGTGGTAAAGACCGCCACGGGCGTAGAGCGAGGAGAAGCCAGTGCGCGCAACCCGCCCGACCGAAGAGCTTTAGTTTGGATCGACGGAAGAATCGACGAGAAGAGACTGCGCTCGAATCCCGGAAAAGCGAACGCGTGGATCTTTTGGGAGGGTTCGTCTTTTTGGTGGAGACGAGACAGTTTGTTGAGTTCGATCAGTTCGCCAGCAAGAGTAGCGCTCGTTTCTTCGTCGGGGCAAAGTACCACCACAGAGCGCTGAAATCGGCGGAGGTATTCTAGAATCACCCAAGCGCGCGCTGACCCGACTAGGCCCGCGACCTGTACGGGCTCATCGAAGCGAGAGCAAGAATCGAGGATTTGATTTAGAGAGCTGCTCATTTTAAATTTCTCAAGAATTTACAGAGCTTGACACTGATTTTCAACTTCAGTAGCGTTTTTGTGGCTGCCAAAAAAAGGGGGAGAAACCGCCATGAGCGCCATCAAGGATGAGGCCTGGGTCGCCTATTCTGTGCTTGTATTATTGGCGCTTGGAGCTGCGCTTGCCCCCCTTTTTTTAAGGGCGACGGTTCGTCTTTTTCAAAGCTCAAGAAAGCGCGCAGATGAGGTCACCCCAACGGCTCTCAAGAAAGAGTCTGCCCAAGCGTCGATCTTACCGGCTACGAGTTCGGTCAATACGAGGTATTTTACCGCAGCTCAACTCGGGGGAGTGTTGACGATTCCGCTGGTCCTCTTAATTCCCTTGGTCACTTTGAGTGATGGAGATGACTTCGCATCGCTCTTGTCTTTGGTGGTGATTTGCCTGTCGATGGGTTGTGCCCTGACTTACCTGAACCGCAAAGGCGATCTTCGGTTGCTTCAGTCTCTTCAAGCTGAGCCTCAGCCCCAAGAGTCTCGAAAGGAAACGCAAGCGTGATTCGGTGGGTAAAGGAAAGAGCTGAAAAGGCGGTTCTTTGGGCCGAAGCGGGGTCTTTAAGGTACTTCCATATCCGCGGTGTTTGTTGCGGCGATGAGTTTTCTCACGCGGTGGCTGCGCGATACGACTTAGAGCGTTTTGGGGCTCTACCAGAGGCGCGCTCTGAGATGGCAGATGTCTTGATTGTTTCAGGAGCCGTGAGCGAGGCGGCGTCTCAAGAAATCGTTCGGATCTACCAGCAAATGTCCTCACCTAAATGGGTGATGGCGTTAGGGAGCTGCGCCTGCTCTGGTGGAATTTTTTCAACCGAGTTTGGGGGCAAAGCGATTCCTGGGATAGCGAAACTGGTTCCGGTCGATGTTTTTGTTCCGGGCTGCCCCCCTCGTCCTGAGGCTATCATCGATGGATGGATCGCCCTTCAGAACAAGATTCAAGGTAAAGAACCTAAAGATGCCCGTGGTGTCCGGCGTGCCTCACGAGATCGGTTTTCAGATTTGGAAACCTGGGGGGTTTCATGAGTGTTGGCGGATTTGAAGACACGGTTTTTTCAGATCCGATTCATTGGACGATTGGACCCTTTCACCCGATTTTACCCAGCCCTTTTAAGCTCTCGGCACAGCTAGACGGCGAAATTGTCTCCAGTGCCGTAGTTCACTCCGGCTTTTCGAATCGGGGAGTCCTGGAAGTCTTGCGACGCCAGACTTGGGGCAAAGCAATTGCAGTACTGGGCCGAGTCGATCCTAGTTCGTCGGTTTTTTCGGAATGGGCCTATTGCTTAGCTGTAGAAAAGGCTCTCGGACTCGAGCTGCATCCTCGGACGCTTGGAATCCGCGTCGTGATGGCAGAGGTGACAAGAATCTCAGCGCATCTTTATCAGCTGTCTCGAATTGCTCAGCAGGCGGGCTCAGAGGTCGCCTTTCACTTTATGTTGCGAGAGCGAGAGCAGTTTCTGGATTTGATGGAACTGGTCTCGGGCTCGAGGCAGAGTCCCACTTTTCTTCGGATTGGTGGAGTTCGAGACGACGTTAGCGAAGGGTTTTTAGAGCGATTGCAGGAAGTGTGTCATCGGCTTTTAGAGCGCGTGACGGAGTATAACGACCTTTTGACTTATAATGAGGCTTTTGTTCGCCGCATCTCAGGAAAAGGGGTCATCTCTTCGCAGCTTGTGCGTCGCCACGGTATTACGGGAATTCCGTTGAAAGCCATTCACACGAACCAGGATCTTCGGTGGTTGGGCCAGGCTCCGGGCTACGAGCTTGTACAGCATCAAGAAAGTTCAAGGGTACCGCCGGTTGGAGTTGAGGGTGATTTGCACCATCGATTTGTTTTTTGTCTTCAGGAGATGACTCAAAGCGCTCGGTTGCTTCAAGAGCTTGCCCAGCATCTTCCTGCTGGGCCGTACCGCATAGAGGGCGCGTTTGATCGGGTACCCCCAGGAAATTTTAGCGCTGTGGTTGAAGCACCTCGCGGCAGGCTTCGAGTTGAAGTGACCTCTGATGGAGGAGATCGGCCAATTTCTCTTAGCTGGCAGTCACCTTCGGTTGCTCTGCTGCAAGCTCTTCCGGAATACCTCCGTGGCGCGTCGATCGAAGATCTTGGGCTTTGGCTGATGAGTCTCGACCTTCAAATTGGGGAGGTCGAATTGTGATTACGGGTTCGAACTGGTGGGAACAGCTACAGAGCCAGGGAGTTACCCTGTTGGCGACGCTTTTTCTGGCAATCTATTTAGCGTCGTGGGCCGATATGAAAGTCGGCGCAGATCTTCAAGCGCGAGTGGGGCCTAATCGAGCTGGACGTGCAGGAATTCTTCAGCCATTGGCAAATTTTTTGAGAACCCTCTTGAAGGTTGGCCCGATCTCGAAGGTGAGAAAAGGGGGTGCGAGCCACTTGTGGTGGGTTCATGGCCTTCCACTCTTCATGATGGCCGCTGTTGTTCCCGTTTCTTCAGGGGGGCCACTTTTACAGGCGCCGCTGGCTATTTTCACTCCCCTCGCTTTAGGGCTTCTTTTTTCGTGGAGTGGATTGTTGATGGCTTGGCGACTGGAATGTGTGGAGACGCGGTTCTGGGCCATTCGTCAAGCGGCGCTGTCTCTGGCTGCGATTCCTCCGGCTTTGCTGTCCGTGGTCGTTGCAGGCCTTGAAGCAGGAGGGTTTGAGTGGGCAAAAATCGGTCAGTCGCAAGAGTTTCTGCCGTCTGGTTGGATTTTGTTTTCGTCTCCTTGGGCATTCATCGCGGGTCTGATTTTTTTTCTCTGCGGGGCACTTCTTTTTTCGATGTCGCCATTCAGTGGCGCCCCTCTCGTGGGCCATTCGGCGCTCAGTGCGAATTCAGGAAAGATCGGGGTGCGTGAGGTTTGGATTTCTGCGGGCCGACGGCTGGCCCCCATCTGCTGGAACTTGATGGCCTTAGAAGTTTTTATGGGGGGAAGTCATCTGCCAGCAGGTCTCTTGGCGGCGGCTCATGGGCTGCCGATTTTGGAGACAGCTTTTCGCATCCTTTTGCTGCTTTTGAAACTTCAGTGCATTGATATCGGGATCGTCTTGGTGTCGAGGACGCTTCCTGTCGTGCGGGTCGAGCAATCCTATGATTTTGCTTGGCGGGTTTTAAGTCCAGCAGCCGTACTTTGTTTGATGGCTCAGCGATTGGTGATGCGATGAAAATCGGATTTTCAGCTGGATTCGTGGAGTATTGGGCCAGGGTGGGAAGATCACTGTCCTCGCTCTGGAAGGCGATTCTTGCCAGCTCAGCTTATCTTGGGGTTCGAAACGAGTCACACAAAGAGCTGACCGAGCAATATCCGGATTTGGTTTCGGCGCGGTCGGCAGACGAGCTTCCACCTCGAACCAGAGGTCAGCTTTTTAATGATATTGATCGCTGCACTGGATGCGGCGACTGTGTCACGGCCTGCCCAACGGATTGTATCGAAGTTGAGGCCGAGGAAGGCCCGCAACCCGGGAAGCGCTGGGTATCGGTCTTTAAGATTGACCATTCGAAATGTTTGTTTTGCGGTTTTTGTGTTGAGAGCTGTGCGCCGCAGTCTTTGACACATACCAAAACGCACAGGACTGCTTCGAGAACACTGAATGAGCAGGTTCTGTCTTTCGGTCGTGGACAGGCTTCGCAATCACTTCGAGAGCTCTGGAGAAACCAAAATGGCGACATGAGCCCATTGGAGGAAGGTCCATGAGTCAGGTGATGATGATCGCTCCACTTGTGGTGTTGGTTGCCTCGGCGCTCGGAGTGGCGGTTTTTAGGGATGGTAGGTGGTCGGTGCTGGCTTGGTGGTTGAATGCGCTGGCGGCTGGACTCTTGATGCTCCGGCTCGGGGCTGAGCTTTTATTCTTCTCGATGCTCTTGGGGTCAACCCTTACCGCGGTGGCTTATTTTTTACATGTCGACTCATTGTCTCGACTTGTCGGGCGCGAGAAAAAAGCCGGGCGTTTCGAGATCAGCGCGATGGTGCTGCCATTTTTGGTGAGCATGGGTGCTGCTGTGATTTTGGTTCGCCTGTTTAGTCTTGTTTTTCAGGAAGCCGGCCATGGGCTTGTCAGTACGGCTGGAAGCACTAGTGATCGAACCGAATCCAATTTCGTAGCGTTTCAGTTGGTGGCGTTTTGTTGTTTGTTGGTCGCAGTGGGTTCTGGGGTGATTGCGAGGCCGAAGCGGAGAAGCCATGATTGAAGTTTTGGGGTTGGTTTTTGGTATCGGACTT
>JBDLQW010000155.1:0-21246 GCA_039800365.1 Pseudomonadota bacterium | reverse complement strand
AAACCCCATAACCCAACAGAAGACGACCAACACGCTTCTAAAGCGGCAGCGCTGCCGAGCCTGCAAAATCATCGCCCCACCCTAGATCCCTGGAAATCGCATCCATCACTTCATGAACCGCCCGTGACAGTTTCCCGGAGGTTCCTTGCGGTACCGCCCATAAAGATCCTCGGCGCTGTCAAATTTCATCACCAAATCACCCGTATCCCGCATCGATACTTTTCCAGAAAAAGATCCCAGCGACCGAAGACGTTCCTCAGCCCCCTCGCGCATCGCTGCTTTGTCCATAGGACCAAACCAGGCACTAGCTGCAAAGTGGTCTCGCATGTCAGACTGAATCCACACGGGGGTTTCGATCACTTTGTTGGGTGTGTACTCCTCGGTTCCCACCCAGGTATCTCCAACATATTTTCGCCAATCTTCAAGCAAACTGGCTTGACCGTTTTTTTCAAAAATTGCGCGCACCGGACTGCCATCGGTGAGATCAAGCAAAATCACTTTTCCAGTAGGCCGAAAGTCTCGATCTAGCTCGAAACGAACATTCTGAAGGTGCGCCGATGAAATGCGAAACCCCAGAACCAAGTTGAGCTCAACCAGGAAGGAACCGAATGCGCGTGAGAGCGTCTGCCGATACTCAGCCTCAGTCATCTTCGCAAGTTTCGCCAAACGAGCGATTTCCTTCTTATCGTGCAGCACAAATCCGGTCATCTGGTAGCGCTCGCCAGAACTCACCGCCTCCATCAATCGAATATTCAAAGAATTATCCGTCTCAGCCTGAAAAGGCGGAAGCATGATCGCGCCAGCCTCCCACGCAACTTCGAGCGTTTTAAGTTGCCCACGAAGTCCGTGGTAATAGTCACTGAGCTTGCGATTGAAATGAGCCCAGCGCGACGGATTGGGACGCTCGAACCCCTCACGTTGACCCACCGTCGACGTTCCCGTCTTGAACGAAAAGCTGTGTTCTGATCCGGGCAATTGCACGATCACGCTTTTAGAAGCCGTCCTAAAGCCTCGAAGCGAGCTTTGTTCAGCCGAAAAATACCGGTAAGGAAGTTTGATTTCATCGAAATAGCGACTCATCCGCCCCCGAAACTCTTGATCTAACGGATTCATCGGCCATCGAATGAACGTTTTTCCATCACGTTCGAATTTAAAAAACTGCGCAATGTCCTTCGGAAGGTACTCGGCAAAATCAATGGTCAGGCCATGAGGACCCCGGTCGGCGCTAAAGTACCAGTCACGAAAAGAACTCAGTCGGTACATCTGATCGCCACTGATATCGATCTCGAAGTAGGGAATCGGTAATTCTTCGCTCTTGAAGTTCACCCCTTGCGACCACGTTCCTAAATTATGCTCCGACTCCCATTTCAGAAATTGAAGCATCGTGGGCGAGATGGCCCAGGAGGGGACTGCCGCCAAGAATCCGATGAGCACGAATGAGATCCTGAAAATCCAACTCGAGAGTTTCATAGCTTTCAATTCTAGCTCGCGATCATCGAAGAACCACTGACAATTTATTGGCTGTTTATTTGTAAATTCTTCAGAAAAAATCCCCGGTCAAACGGTACTCTGTCTCTATGCACCACCCATTTAAGACTCGAGGATTCGCGGCAATCACTTCAAAGGCGCCTTTGGTTCCGTTCGAATTCGAACGCCGTGCGCTCAGGCCAAAAGATGTGTTGATCGAAATTCGCTACTCCGGAATTTGTCACTCTGACATCCATCAGGTTCGCGATGAATGGGGGGGCGCTCAGTTTCCGATGGTTCCAGGCCATGAGATCGTCGGAATCGTGAAGGCCAAAGGCGCTCGGGTTCGCCGTTTTCGGGTGGGTGATGCGGTAGGCGTTGGGTGCATGGTCGACTCATGCCGAAAATGCTCACAGTGCCGCGAGGGCGAGGAGCAATTTTGCGAGCAAGGTGCCGCTTTTACCTACAACAGCACCGAGATGGATCGAAAAACCCCCACCCTAGGGGGCTACTCGAGCGTGATTGTGGTCGACGAAGCCTTCGTCTTAAAAATCGGTAAAGGTCTTGCCCTGCATCGCGTGGCCCCACTGCTTTGCGCTGGCATTACCACTTACTCGCCACTCAAGCGCTTCGGAGCCCGAAAGGGCAAGACGATCGGCGTGATCGGACTGGGCGGGCTCGGTCATATGGCCGTCAAAATTGCAAAAGCCATGGGCGCGCAGGTCACCGTGCTCAGCAGCTCAGCCAAGAAAAAATCAGATGCCATAAAACTTGGAGCCAAGGCTTTCGTCCTTTCCAGTGAGCCCGCGGCCCTCGAAAAACTCTCCGGAGCCTTCGATCTCATCATCGATACGGTCTCAGCACCCCATGATCTCAATTCATATCTTTCTTTACTCAAACGCGACGGCACCTTGGTACTCGTCGGCGTTCCACCCGAAGCCGCCTCAATTCATGCCTTCTCGCTCATCGGAGGTCGCCGCCGCCTCGCGGGCTCTCTCATCGGAGGAATTCGAGAGACTCAGGAAATGCTGAATTTCTGCGCGAAAAAGAAAGTTCTAGCGGATGTCGAGGTGATTGAGGCCCACCAGATCAATGAGGCCTATCAAAGAATGCTGGAAGGCGACGTCCGATATCGCTTCGTGATTGATGCCAAGACATTTTAAGAATGCTTTTTTGCTTCAATCTCTCGATAGATTGTCTATGGTGAATTCTAAACGAGTTTCACGGGAGACCGACCTTCATGTCATCCAGCACATTTCGTTCGCTATTCAAGAAAAAGAATCTCGATCAAGTGATCGCGGAGGCGTCTGACCCGAAGATTTCTGAAGGACACTCAGGCCTCAAGCGCAGCTTAAGCGCCTTCAACCTCACGATGCTGGGAATCGGTGGGATCATTGGGGCGGGAATCTTCTCGCTAACTGGTGCGGCTGCAGCCAATTACGCTGGCCCAGGAATTGTCTTTAGCTTCATCATCGGCGGAGTGCTGTGCGCCCTAGCAGGTGTTTGCTACGCTGAGATGGCTGCCATGGTACCTGTCTCGGGCTCTGCGTATGCCTATTCTTACGCAACCATGGGCGAACTCATCGCTTGGATTATCGGATGGGATTTAGTTCTGGAATATGCCTTTGGTGCAGTCACCGTTTCTGCCTCTTGGTCGGGGTATCTGTATTCTCTTTTTCACAAAACGTTAGGTGTGGATTTTCCCGACTGGGCGATTCGACTGACTAAGGGCCCCTGGGAAACGGTGGTTCTCAATGATGGATCGAGCATTTCGGGTCTTTGGAACCTTCCTGCCTCTTTCGTCGGCCTCTTGGTCATGCTCATTTTGATCCGCGGCATTCGCGAAAGCGCCTTGATCAATAACATCATCGTGTTCATCAAAGTGAGCATCATCCTGTCTTTCATCGGGCTGGGCTGGGCCGTCATCAGTCATGCAAACTGGATTGCCAACGAGTCGGCTACTGGACTCATGCGCTTGATTCCTCAAGCGCAGCAGTTGGTTCGAGATGGAAGACAAATCCTCGCTTACGGACTTCCTGGAGTACTGACCGGAGCGGGCGTCGTTTTCTTTGCCTACATTGGCTTTGATGCTGTTTCGACTACTGCACAAGAGTGCAAGAATCCCCAGCGCGACCTGCCGATTGGCATATTGGCGTCTCTTGTGATCTGCACGGTTCTCTATATTTTGATGGCTCTAGTACTCACTGGGGTGGTGCCCTACGCCGAGCTCGGAGTTCCCGACCCCATTGCTGTAGGTATTGATCGAATCGTTAGCCTACGAGGCTGGTCAACCGAGGCTCAAAAGATTTTCACGTTCCTCGTGAAGGTGGGCGCCCTTTCAGGTCTCACCTCGGTGATCTTGGTGCTCATGATGGGCCAGACTCGAATTTTTTACTCGATGTCCAACGACGGCCTCTTGCCTTGGTTCAATCGAGTGCATCAGCGCTTCGGAACACCCCATATCGCCACAGTGGTAACCGGAATTTTCGTCGCACTTTGCGGTGGCATCATGCCCATGAGCTTAGTGGGCGAGCTCGTATCGATCGGTACCCTCATGGCGTTTGTGTTGGTTTGCATTGGTGTTCCGATTCTTCGAGTTACTCACCCTAACGCCAAGCGCCCCTTCCGAGTGATGGGCGCCTGGCCAGTGGGAATTGCCGGTGCCGCCGCTTGTCTGTGGGTGATGTCGGGGCTACCACTCGACACCTGGATTCGAATGATCGTGTGGCTTGCCATTGGCTTTGGTGTGTATTTCGGATACGGCCGAAAACACAGCAAATTACCTTAAAATTGCAGACGAAATAGATCTTGACACATTGCGTTTGAATTTCGTAACCGAAGTGCCATGAAACATCCTCGTGGAATGGCACTTCGGCTGGGCTTTGTTTTTTCAGTGGCCCTTTTCTCGAACGCAAGCCTTGCTTTGGGCGTTGAATTCCAACCCCACTCTCGGCCCATTCTAGACTCGCGACGCCTACCCGATTCTGGAACTGAGCCTGAGTCCGTTCCCGGCGCTCACCTGAAGCTCAGACACCAAGCTCCATATCCCTTCACTTGCTACGGGGGGTTCATCGAAGCGGATGTCGGCAGAGAGTTCATCGAGGGAAAGATCGTAGCGCTCTATTACGGCTACACGAATGCCAGCGCTGACGAATTCGAAAAAACGGCTGACCTTCCTTGGTTTAAGGCAGATGGCAAGCCCGGCGCTGAGGGCAAATTAGAAGTCCTTTATCGACACGATGGCGGCTACAAAGGCTCCATGATTTTGCCCGAGCTGTTCATTGCCGTTCCTCCGGGAAAAAATCTGGTTTTTCGCTTAGGGTACCTCAAGAAAATCGGTGGCGATTGCTTTCGAAGGCCTGATGAGCTTCCCACCCAGTATACCGAATCACGAGTCTTCTTCGTGCGAATGGATTGAGCAAGGGCCTCAGCTCTTACTCAATCCATTCGGCATCAGTTTGCATGAATCAATCGCAATGAGGGACACCGGCGTTGCCATTGTTATAAGTATCGAGCGTGGTGGCCAGAGCCGTCATTTGCTGACCTAGTTCTGACGAAGGATCGACAGTACTTGACCCCACGGGCGGAATGACCAAAGCACCGATTGCGACATCGGCTTGCGAAATCGTTGTCAGCACGCTGGTTCCGCTAGCACCATTCAGAATATTGAGTTTAGCGGCAATGAGTTGATGGGCAAGAATCAAAAGTGCGTTACCGCCAGTAGGTAAATCCAAGATCGAATCGAGCTGAGCCGCGGAGTACTGCGAATTACCCAGGGTCATGGTCCCACTGACCAACTCGATTAAGCGCTGCTGCCCTGCGGGACTACTGCCCCAATATCCTTGCGTCCGGGTACAGCCCAGATTTCCATTGGGGTCACGGTAATTGCCGAAAACGGCAACCCCGTAGGAATACGTGCTCGTAAGCGTTAGATCAAAACAGACAGCAGTGCTCGGCACCCAGGGCGGGGTGACTGTAGGAATAACCTCGCAGACTCGATACTTCTGCAACGGCAGATTCATGAATGAGAACGAGCCCTGCGAATTGGTCTGGGTACTCCTTGAAACAGGAATGGAGCCCAAACTCTCCAGCGTGATGGTCCATCCTGAAAGCCTGGGCTCGGCGTTATCTTGCCCGTTTTTGTTTAAATCTTCGAACTTATAGCCGCTAATCATCCCATAACGGGGTCCATCGGGTGGACCGAAGCCAGCCAAAGCCCCAAAAACAGGCCACACTGCCAGCACGATTAAGGCCTGCATCAAACCTTTGAATCCGAAAGCGCTCCTCTTCATCTATCCTCCTCGAGTTGATCGACTGTGACGATCGTTATGACGATTGCTACGGCGACTGCTGCGACTCACGAACCTCAACCGCCCGCTCGCCAGAAATCGTCGCGAGGGGCGCTGCCAATGATGTGCCACCTGCTTGTAAGAAAGATCTTCGCGCTCTGGACTCGAGCGCCTCAACCCACTACCCTGAGAGTTGTGCGTCAACCCGTTCTCACTCGATTTCTGCCGCTGCTGATCAGCTTCGCGCTGCACTTGTTGCTGATCGCCGTACTTGCTCCGGGGCATGACGAGGGCCACACCGTTCAACTTTTCAAAGGCGTGGTTGAGCTAGGAGAAAGTGGCGATGGTCACGCAGCCATGCCACACGTGCACACCAAAAATCAGCGCCGAAGGCGTCAAGTGCAGCCCAGCGCGATCGCATCTGAGCCAAGCCCGCAGTCCGAAGAATCGGATACAGCCCAGAGTGAGGCACAAGACTCGTCAGAGCCGATCGAAGTGGCATCGCTTCCAGGAACTGGCCCAGCAGGATCTACAGGCGAGATGGACGAAGGCGCTCGTTATCTCTTGAGCCTGGTCGAAAAAATTCGACAAGTCAGAACCTACCCTCGCGCTGCGCTCTTGAAAGAAGAGGAAGGCACAGTGCTCATCGCTGTAACTGTGAACCGCGATGGCACCGTTGCGGCGACTGAGGTTTTGAAGGCTTGTCCCTTTGAATCTCTCAATCGCGCCGCCGTAGATTCCATTCGCGCCGCAAGTCCGTTTCCAGCGCTTCCCGAGATCTGGAATCGCTCGATCCGCGTGCGAATTCCGATGACCTATCAGCTCAACAAACCTTGACCTTGACCTTGACCTTGACCTTGACCTTGACCTTGACCTCGCCGTCAGCACCCTGACGATCCCATCTCAATGAATACAATTTTAATCCTCGTAGTTTTCTTGATGGCATTTCAGCCGTCAGCCCCTACACTAACAATCTCATCGCTCAATTGATTATTGCTGCGCCATAGGAGGGCGCCTTGCCATGAAGCGAACCACCGATCTTACAAAACTCAGTTCGATCCTGCTCGGAGCAGGATCGCTTCTCGTTGCGACCCCCAGCTTTGCGAAAAGCTGCGCTGAGCTGAAGCTCAAATCAGCTGAAAAGTGCGAAGATTTGAGCGCTCAACTCAACGTCTCGAAGTGTGGCGATGAGCTTGTGGGCGAGCCCACGATCAAGTGCTCCGGAAATAAGGCCAAGATCGAATTTACTGGCAAGAAGAATCGCTACTTGGCTCGCGTGAAGGCTTCTGATGGCGCATGGGGCGCCAGTGGCTGGAGCCAATCTGGAGCGGTTGACGTTCAAGCCTTGGCTCAAGCAGCCGACGCCGCAACCCCAGTTGCTTCCTCTGCAGCGGCACCTACCGTCGAAGCACCTGCAGCTGCGCCCGCAGCGGCCTCCAGCCGCTGGAGCTTTTCAGCTAATTTCGACGCGTACTATTCGGTGAATTTCAATCAGCCTGGAATCGCAACGCCAGTGAGCAACACGGCACCTTTTGTTCGCCCTGCCGAAAATCAACTGCACTATTACGATTTCTACAATCGCCAACTGGGCCTGAACTTGGTTGAGTTCACCCC
Source organism: Pseudomonadota bacterium (assembly GCA_039800365.1). Lineage (GTDB taxonomy): Bacteria > Bdellovibrionota > UBA1018 > UBA1018 > UBA1018 > CAIOHW01. Next base: position 13,876 of record JBDLQW010000155.1, on the reverse strand, counting down.
CAAATATTCTGGCGACCAAGTCAGCTTTTTCGCCGACCTTGATTTCGGCCAAATGGCTGATTGGAACGCTGCTTACACGACCGCTCCGCTGGTGATCGACGAAGTCAGCAAGCATATCGGTCAAGCAGTGATCAGCTACGCGCCGAATGCGGCTCCTGGGCTGATTATTGAATTCGGAAAGCTCTATTCGCATGTGGGGCTGGAAGTGATTAAATCAAAGGACAACTGGAACTATTCGCGTTCAGTGACCTTCGGCTACGGCTCACCGTTCTGGCACACCGGCATTCATGTCGGCTATGCTTTGGTTCCTAGCCGTCTCACCGCTAACGTGTACCTCTACAATGGCGTGAATAACTTAAACGCCACGACCAAGGTTCCGACCTTGGGCGCTCAGCTGAAGTACACGCCTTCGGATACCACCACCTTGATCTATAATTACTTGGGTGGACCTCAGCAGCCTGGGAACGTCAGCAATATGCGGCAGTACCACGAAGCCAACGCGACTTTTAACTTGGCTTCCAACCTGTCTCTCGGTCTTGAGTTCTTAGCAGGAAGCGAGCAGAACGTAGCCTCAGTTTCCAAAGCTACCTGGACCGGATTCACTGCTGCAGCCAAGTGGCAATACAGCGAAAAAAGCTACTTGAGCCCACGCTATGAAATCTTCAAGGACAATCATGGCTACATGACTGGCGCAAAACGCACGATCAACACCTATACGCTGACGCACTCGACGAAGCTTACCGACATCATGGAAGCTCGACTCGAGGGCCGATGGGATCACACCAACGACACGGGTCTGTTGTTCAAGAGCTCTGGCGCTGGCACCAACGACCAAGTCTCTGCCTTGGTTGGCGTGATGGTAACGATGCAGTAAATCTCTAGCCAGATCAGCTTAACGATCGCGAATGGCGGCCTCCCTCTGGGGCCGCCATTTTTTTGTCCTGGCCCCACGGTCACTGCTAGTCGCGGCGCTCACTCAAATGCAGCTCAACATGCACCACTCGGTCGTCGACAGCCAGCTCGCCCTGATAAAGCGCCCGCTGATCAGGAAAGTAAATCGTTCCGCCACCGCCATTCACGATCTGACAATATCCTCGGTCTGGAGAAATCGAGACCTCATTGGCGGTCATATCATTGAGAATCAAAAATCCCAGCTCCGACACCGATCGTAAATTACTGTTATCAACGCTCATCTGAGGTTCCATCAGTAATTTCGAGGCGAGCGCGAGGAAATCAGATTGCCGCCACCGCAGCAATAACGTCCAGTGCTTCGAAAGCTGTCGAAACGGAAGCACTAAGGACATCTCATAAACGGCTGAGGCCATCCGGGTTCCCATCTCAGCTGCCTGAAGCTTTTCAGTAGCCACTGCGAAATCGAAACTCTTGAGGGTTCTTGAGAGACTGGTCTCCACCAACGAACACACTTGAAGGTCGGATTCTTCGGCAGCAATCAGATCTTCAGTCACCCGCTCAGAAACTTTCTTGCAAATCGCGTCGGTAATCGTCTCCATTCCAGAGGACAGCGATAAGGCATACACGTTCTCAAGAACCGCAATTCGGGGATCATGCTTCCCCCCTGCAAGCAACACGATCGGTGTTTTGCTGGTTTGATACTGAGTGCGAAGCTTCACGCTCAAGGTCTTTCCGGTCATTTGCTCGAGATCTTCAGAGAGCACGATCAGGTCAAAAGGCGACTCGAGGCTCGCCACCAAGGCTTCTAGCGCATTTTTCACGCTCAAAATGGAGCAGTTCGGAAGACGTGCCATAATCGATGCCGTCAGCTGTGATCGAAACTCAGCTAGTGGCGAAACGATCAACACCCGTCGCTGCCTCGACTCAGACTCGGCCCCTCGAAAATCAAGTTTCGCCAAAAGCTTGGCGGGATCCATCGAGAAAATCTGCTTCACCAAATGCTGAAGATCCTCTTTTGCAAAAGGCTTCGTCAGCACCGCTTGAGCACCCCACTTTCGCCCCAAGGCCTTGAGGGCAGGGTCCATCTCAGAAGTCACAAAAATGAACGGGCTACGGCTAGAATACGGAGGAAGCCTCAGCGTTTTTAAAAAGTCGATGCCCGAAGTGGCATCAAACCGCATCTCAGACAAGATCAGATCGATCACCCGCCCGCCACGGGCCGCCACCCGCACCTCTTCAAGCGCTTCAGTCGGGTTTCGACAAAAAATGAACTTCGATAACCCGAGCTCGCTGAGCTGCGTCTGAAGCAGCCGAGAGAAGACGGTCGATTTTTCTAAAATTAGAACAGTTCTCGTATTTTCAGATTCCACGATTTTCTCTTCCGGTTAAAATACAATTCCGCTTATCCTAACTGAAGTAGCGAGACCCTATGAGCATCCAAATTGAAAACAAACTCAAACTCCTCGATGCCGCCTTCAAAGCGGTTCAAGAAACCTTTAAGCAGATGATTGATGTCGACGTCTCTCGTGGCCCGATCTCGAGCCGCGAAGAGAATCCGCTTTTGGGCGACATCAATGTCATCGCGTCGATTCCGCTGCGGACGCCTCCGAATTTCGACGGAGAGCTTTTTCTTTACCTGCCCGAGCGTATCTACCTTTTTATCCTCTCGAAAATGGTAGGCCAGCTTCTCACCATGGATAGCGAAGAAGCGAAAACCGGCGCCGGAGAAATTCTGAATATCGTCGGTGGCCATGTCAACCTCATGCTTGCCAAAGATGGCTTCTCGATTAAGCAAGATCAGCTTCCGAGAATCCTCTCTGAGCAGGAACGAAAAACATTATCTTCATTGCTATCGGACGGACTGATGATGACCTTTAATTCGGCGATGGGCGCATTTTTCGTCGAAGTCATCGAATCCTGAGACGCCACGGGCGCAAGACGGATGCCTGCTACCAGCTCAGATATCGTCTTAGTGACTCCCGACCCCACCCTGATCACTCGGGTGAATGCGGTCGCCTCAAATTTCGGGTACTCATGCCAGACTTTTTCGGGAATCGACGCGCTCATGGAAAGCGAGATCAACGCGCGAATGGTGATTGCCTTTGCGCCTGACGATAAAAACCCCTCGGTCGCTGCCGAATTCGCCCAAGCGGCCAGATTCGTGGCCCCCCAGAGCTTTGTCCTTTGCGCCGTATCCAAGAGCTTAAAGAAAGACGCTGCAAGCTTTGCCAAGAAGTCGGGCGCAAACTTAATTCTTCTCGAAAACGAATTCTACGAATCCAGCAAACTCGAGTTTGTAGTCACTCAGGTTCTCAAATCCGCTTACCTTCCAGTAAAAGCGAGCGACCTCATTCCTGGAATTCCTCTCGAATTTGATCTCTTTCATCTGCTGCCCCTGCGCCAAAAATTTCTCAAGTTCATGCTTGAAGGCGATGTCATGACGCCTGATCGAATTAAGCGGTTCACGGAAGTCGGCGAAGTTTATATTAAACGCAGTGATTCTGAGGCTTTTCGAAACTATGTCGTGAAGCACTCAGACCGCTCAGCCCAAGGAATCGCACGCCGCTGTCGAGCCCAGTATTTAGCTCTGGCGGCAGGCTTTTCGAGTTTGGTCTTTCTTTTGACGGATCAAAGCGAACTTGGGTCGTTTCAAGAGGGCGAGCGACTTCTTTCGAAGTGCCGTGATCTCTGCCGCGACCTGCTCTCGACGCTCGGCGAGTTTGGGAACGCTTGGGAAATTATCAATAACTCGGCCATTGGTGAGTTCGGCTCAGTGGAGCGAGCTCCCGCGATTGCGTCTTACTCGGCCCTTTTCTCATTGCAAGCTGAGCTGGATAATATCGATACGATCATGCTGGGGGCACTTCTGGCTGATTTGGGATTGATCTTCTTGCCGCCGCAAATCACAAAAAAAATCAGGGAAGACCGAATAAGCTCTCTCTCGGGCGATGAGCGGCAGGTCTATGAGAAATACCCTCATCAAAGTCTCAGCGTCCTGCTAGACCGAAAGCTCTCTCTCGATGAGTCGATTCGCAACATCATTTTATCAACTCAGGAGACATCGAACGGCAAAGGATTTCCCCGGCATCTGTTAGGCGCAAAAATTCCAGAAGAGTCTCAGATGATTCGGTTTAGTCGAGAGTTCGATCGTCGTACCCTCCTGCGCTTGGGAAAACAGCGCCAAGATGCCGCGCAAGTTCGGGCCGAGCTTGTTGCCGAGGATGACCTCAAGTTCCAAGCCTTTACTCCGACTTTTCTGCAGAAGTTAAAAAAGGGCTTTAACTAAGCTGCTCAGCCCAGTCCCAAGCTCTTGAGCAAATCTTTTAAGTCGTCATTCGATAGTCGCTGCGAACTTGCCGTCTGTAGCTTCGAATCCAGCCACTCAAGGCGCTTTAAAACAACACCTGAAAACGAATTTGCAATACGAGTACTCTCCTCGGCATCATGAGACTGATCGACCAGTTCCGTCAAAACCTCGACGGTATCCGCCCAAAAGGCAGCAAAAAAGGGCAAGAGCGTGAGCGTGTTCATGGTCATGGCTCGATAGCCCAACGTTTTACAGAGAGCGGCAATCTGCCCAATCCTTTGAAGGCCCAAATGTCCGGGCGCCTCAAGAGAAAGAGTTTGAGCTGCCCCCATAATTCGGTCGATCTTTTGGGCGAACTGATTCAACTCATTCGAGTAGGCCTGAGGATCAGGAGTCTCGAGGCGGGTGATGTTCTCTTCTAATTCTCTCAAAATCGATTTTGACTCTTCCTTAAACCCATCTAGAATCTCTTTATCGATATGAATCATGTTCCGATTCGTCTCCACACGTTAAGGCCCGACGCTTCCGTTCTCTTCGATGTTTTCATTCGAGTTGGCGAGAAGCACATTCATTATATTCGCGCGAACGAGCCGTTTGACGGTGATCGTATCGAACGCTTGAGATCAAAGGGAGTAAAAAAACTCTTCGTACGACAAGAAGACGAGACTCTTTATCTCGAGTACCTCGATCAAGGCCTCTCCGCCTTAAGCGGCAATAGTCGCTCGACTCAAGAGAAGGGTGCACTAGCCCACGACACTTTGGTGACCGATGCCGAAAACATCGAGCGCAGCATGGAAACCGAAGAAGGCTTTCGAAGAGTCGAGGGACGAGTCAACAAGGTCGTTGAGTTCCTTCAAAACGAGAAGGGTGCTCTCAAGGGAATTATGGAAGCCGCAGGGTGCTCGGCCGACGACTTTCAACACGGAGCCAATGTCGCCTCGATGGCATCAGCATTAGCCCTACGAGTGGGCGGCGTTACTCCGCGAGAGCTACTCGACCTGTCGTTTGGCGCACTCGTTCATGACATCGGCAAGTCGAAGGCACCCGCCGGAGAAGACCCGAAAACCTCGCTGAAAAGGCACCCTGAGCGGGGCGTTGAAGTTTTGGCGGCCAAGAAATTCGTCACACCTGGAATCTTGAGACTCGTGGTGGAGCATGAGGAAATCGGCGAGGGTCAAGGCTATCCTGAAAAGAAGAAAATCGAATCAATGCACGTGACTTCGCAGATTTTAAGCCTGTGCAATCATTTCGACCGAGTCGCGACCCAGAAGCAGATTGTGCCTACCGAGCTGATGAAGGTTTTCTTTCAAGAGAAGGCAGACCTCTTTGACCTCAATCACATCACGATCCTGGGCGAGCTTCTGAATGGAAAATAAAATTCTGAAATTCTCTTAAGGCAAAAGAACGATCATCCGTTAGAATAGAGACTTCAAACAGATTCAGTTGAATTGAAATTGTGAATCAAGGAGCAGTATGTTCGGCCCTACGACTAAAGTCCTTGTTGTTGATGACATGCTTACCATGAGAAAATTGGTCTCGAAGACCTTGCGCGAGATTGGCCTGACGGAAATCACCGAGGCCTCCGATGGCGTACTGGCTTGGGAGGCGATCGAGAAGGCAGCACCGCCGATCGAGCTGGTGATCTCCGACTGGAACATGCCCAATTGTACCGGCATGGATCTTCTTAAAAAGATCCGTGGCAGCTCGAAGCATGCTGCACTTCCATTTATCATGGTCACCGCCGAAGCCGAACAGCATCAAGTGGTTGAGGCAGTAAAGGCGGGCGTCAGTAACTACGTCGTGAAGCCCTTCACTCCCGAGGCATTGAGAGAAAAGCTCGAAGCAGTCCATAAGAAAGCTTCAGGATAACCCGTTCATAACCAAGAGGACTTCTCATGCAACTCGATGCCAACTTTTTCAAACCCTTCGTTGACGGCGCCATGAAGACTTTTGAGATCAGCTGCAAGCTCAAGGCGCTTCCTCAAAAACCCTTTCTAAAAGGCTCGCAGCCGCAGCCCGAATTCGCGATTGCCGGAGTCATCGGACTAACGAGTCCGAAGTTCAACGGAAACATCACGCTCTGTTTTCCAGCTCCCGTATTCTTAGCTGCGATGAGCAGCATGTTGGGTGAAGACTTCAAAGAGATTACTGATGACCTTCAAGACGGCGTCGCTGAGCTTCTCAATATTATCTACGGTCAGGCCAAAGTCGTTCTGAACCAGCAGGGTCATGCCGTGGAAAAGGCGATTCCATCGGTGATTCGTGGATCTCAGATTCGCACTACTGCAGTTTCTAGTACCCCTGTCATGGTTCTTCCGTTCAAGACCGATGCGGGAGAATTTCACATTGAAATCTGTTCAGAATAAGCCCTGAAGGAGAAGCCGTGTTTCCTGCGAATACCCATATTCTGATTGTCGATGACAGCGCACTCATGCACTCAATCGTGAAAAAACACCTCACGGCCATGGGATTCAGCCAGTTTTCGACTGCACTTGATGGGAAGCTGGGTTTCGCGGCGCTTGAGGCGGCAAAACAATCTGGAAATCCGGTCGGCTTGATTCTCTCTGACTGGCATATGCCCGAGATGTCGGGATTTCAGTTTCTACAAGCGGTTCGGCAATCGGAAGCTTTCAAAGCGATTCCGTTTGTTCTGCTGACCGCGAACACTGAGCCGGCTGCGACGTCAGAGGCCATCGCGGCTGGCGTGAGTGCATTTCTGGTCAAACCAGTAAATCCTGAAGTTCTGAAAGCTGAGCTGACTGCGGTCTGGAACCGCGTGGCTACCCGCTAGTTTCGCCAAAAATCGAGTAGTTCTTAACTACTTTCCCCAATTCTTTCAAAATCTTCCGCTCAAAAGAATAATTCTCAAGTTTTCTAGTTTTAGCGCCGAAAAGTGTTCTGGAGCACGTAAGCGCTATGGATAGTTTTGAATTGGAACTCAAACAAGGGTTTATCCAGGAAGCTGAGCAGCTTCTTTCGGATGCCGAACAGTGTTTTCTGCTTTTGGAAAGCAATCCTCAGGATCAGCCGACCCTGGAGAAGATTTTCCGAATTGCCCACAACATCAAGGGCAGTGCGAAAGCAGTTGGATTTGACGAGCTGGGTGCCTTCACCCACGAATTCGAATCCTTCATGCTGAAGTGCAAATCAGGAGAAATCCCGATTCTGCCGCAGACCATCTCGATCCTCCTTCTTTGTAATGACCACGTCAAAGAATACGTTACGAAGCTGAAGGAAGACCCGTCTGCTCACGTCGATAGTCGTGCAGTCATCGCAAAAATCCTCAACTTCTCACTCACGGATACTGCAGCCGGCCCAACCAGTGACGAGGGCGCCTTTGAAGGAACCGAACTTCCCGACGGCTCTATGGGTTTTGACGAGGATGAGGCTATAGAGGATCAGGAAGGTGAAGATCACTCGGTAGCGTCCCCCATGGGCTCGGTACTCGCAGAAGCTCCAGCCTCGGATTCGACAGTACCCTTTGCCTCGACTGCCGCTTTGGCAAGCTCACCTCCCCCACGCGACGGCGCGCCGTCATCGCCAACGGGCTCAAATCATGGCCAAGGAGCAAGCTCTGCTAGCGATGAAACGATTCGAGTCAGCTTGGGTCGTCTCGATCGGCTCATCAATTTTGTGGGCGAAATGGTCATCCTGCAAACCGTCCTCAAAGAGCTCGCCCAAAGTGAGAATCCGGCGGGCCTGAAGAAGACCGTGCATCAGATGGGAAAAGTCACCAAAGAGGTTCAAGACCTCTCGATGGGGCTTCGCATGGTTCCCGTGAAGCAGACCTTCTTAAAGATGCAACGAATCGTGCGCGATACCTCAACCTTACTCGGAAAGCGGATTCAGCTTTCGATTCAGGGAGAAGAAACAGAGCTCGATAAAACTGTGCTCGAGTCTCTGGGTGATCCACTGACTCATCTTGTAAGAAACGCAGTCGATCATGGAATTGAAACTCCCGAAGAGCGTCGAAAGGCTGGAAAGCCTGAGCTTGGGCAGATCGTGCTTCGCGCGTGCCACGAAGGCGGAAAACTCGTGATCGAAGTCAAAGATGATGGCGGCGGGATCTCCGCTGATCGGTTGAGAAAAAAGGCCCTCGAAAAAGGCATTCTCAAACCCGGACAAAACATCACCGACGAAGAGGCCATCAAGTTAATTTTTCATCCAGGGTTCTCGACCAAGGCCCAAGTTACTGAAGTATCGGGCCGCGGCGTTGGAATGGACGTCGTAAAGACCAATATCGAGCAGATGCAAGGCGAAGTCCTGGTCGATACCTCAGTGGGGTCAGGTTCCACGTTTAAGGTGATCCTGCCCCTCACACTGGCCATCATCGATGGAATCGTCGTGACGTGTGCCGAGAATCGCTATGTCATTCCGCTGGCTCATGTTCATGAAACCCTCAAACCCGAGCCGAAGGACATCAAGTTCGCAACCGGAGTGGGCGAAGTGCTCCTCCTTCGAGGAGAGAACCTACCGGTCATGCGCCTCTCACGAGCGCTTGGAAAGGCGCCTCGAAAAGACGCAGGAGCCGAGCAGATTGCGATCATTATTCGAACGACCGAAACGCCATTTGCCACGCTGGTCGACGACATCATCGGGCAGCACCAAGTGGTGATCAAAAAACTTGGTTCTGAGCTTCAACATCTCGCAGGCTATAGCGGCAGCGCCATCCTCGGCGATGGGCGCCCCGCAATGATTCTCGAACTGGGTGATCTTGTGGTGAATCACCCCGCTTTGAAGTCCAACAACCCCACGAAAAGGCAGGCCGTCGCATGAGTACTCCAGAACAAGAAACCCAGCCTGAACAACAGGCATTGCAGCACAGTAGCCCGATCGATAGAAATCGCTCGGATATCAATAATAGATACCTCTGCTTCACCCTGGGAGAAGAGGACTTCGCAGTTCCTCTCCTTTCGGTGAAAGAGGTCATCGCACTTCCGGACATTACGCCGGTACCGCAGACCCCTCCTCATTTTCTGGGAATCATGAATCTGCGCGGCCAAGTCATCTCGATCATGGACCTTCGCGCAAAGCTTTCGATTAAGCCGCTCGAGTCGCCAGAGACGGCGGTGATCATCTGCGATCTCAAACCGAACTCGATCGGAGTGGTTGTGGATTCGATCAATAGCGTGGTGAACCCCGCACCCGATCAAATCTCTGACAAGCCCGATATGCAGGGCCATAAAAATTCAGATTACATCCAGGGAATCTACCGCGAGAAGGAGCGGTTAATTCTTCTTCTGGATATCTCGAAAACGCTGAGCTCGGGCGATAAGCAGGCGATTTCGAAGGCAACAGCACCGCCCGCACAGCAGGGGGCAAAGGCGGCATAGTTCACTTACCGATCAAAGACACTGATTAGCAGACAAAAAACAGGAGCACGTATGTCAAAATCACTAGGACAGGGAAAATCACTAAAATTCAAGCTGCTAAGCTTATCGCTTGGCATCACTCTCGTACTGGGAGCAGCGTCATGGGGCGTACTCAAGTACATTCTCACCACTCAAGAAAAGGCTCAATTATCAAGCTTTGAAGCGTATTCCAGAAACCTGGGTGACGCCATTAGCGCTCAACTTTTCGAGCGCTATGGCGACGTCCAGGCCTTCGCGCTCAACCCTGATGTCCGAGCATCCAATAAAGACACGATCATCACTGCCCTCAATGCCTACTCGGCGATGTACGGCATTTATGATCTGATCATGGTGGTCGATGCGAAGGGTCGTCTGGTCGCTGTCACCAACAAGTCTCCCACGGGAGCAGAACTGAAAGTCGACGACCTCTACAAACAAAACTACTCTGAGGCACCTTGGTTCAAGGCCGTCATCACTGGCCAGACCACTGATGACAAAGAGAAGAACTACGCTGGTACCTTTATTGAGGACATTCACATCGATCCGTACGTGAGTCCGGTCTACGGGGGCAATCGCCTCGGAAATAGCTTCAGTGCGGCTGTCAAAAATAGCCGCGGTGACGTGATCGGAGTGATTACCAACCGCGCTGGATCACGCTGGTTCGAAGTGGCCTTCAAAGAAACCTGGACGAGCCTTGCTCGAAGCGGTTTCCGTCGCTCTGATTTGGCCATGCTCGACAAAGACGGGGTGCTCTTATTCGAATACGAGTCTGACCCCGCATCCACAGTGGCAGGCGATTCGAAATACGACTGGGGCACGCTGCTAAAATACAACGTAGCCAAAGCAAACTCAGCTGCGGCCCTCAGCCTGGTGAGCCGACAAGCAGGAAGCGGGGTCGAGAAGCATCCACGAACTGGAGAGGTTCAGATTCTGGGATACTCTCCGATCACCAGCCCAAAGTTTATCGAAAAGATCGGCTGGTCGGTAATCGTTCGCGACGACCAAGCTGAAGCCATGGCAGACCTCAATCGCGCTCAGAAGATCTTCTACTCGATCTTCGCGATCGTGGTGGGCTTTGCTGCAGCGGTAGGGTTGATCTTCTCGACGGCTCTTTCGAAAGCGTTGACCAATCTCGCGTCGAAGCTCTCTGAGGGATCTACAGAAGTCTTCTCTGCGGCGGCAAGCATCTCGCAGTCCAGTACTTCACTGTCAGAAGCCGCGACAGAACAGGCCTCGGCAATTCAAGAGACTGCAGCGTCGATTGACGAAGTGAGCTCGATGATCAAAAAGAGCGCCGAGAACGCCTCTCAATCGCAGAAGGTCTCGCAGACCAGCCGCAGCGCTGCCGAACAGGGCCAACGCTCGGTGCAGGAGATGATTCAATCGATCAATGATATCAGCCAAAGCAATGCTTCGATCATGAGCCAGGTCGAGCAGGGCAATCGGCAGATCTCTGAGATCGTTCGAGTGATCGCTGAAATTGGAAACAAAACGAAAGTGATCAACGACATCGTCTTCCAAACCAAGCTCCTCTCCTTCAATGCTTCGGTTGAAGCCGCCCGTGCTGGTGAGCACGGAAAGGGCTTCGCTGTGGTTGCTGAAGAAGTTGGAAACTTGGCGCAGATGAGCGGTAATGCTGCGAAAGAGATCTCCTCGATGCTCGAGTCGAGCATTCAGAAGGTCGAGCGCATCGTGAACGACACCAAAGTTGCCGTCGAACGCCTCGTGGTAGAAAGCCGCGCGAAGGTCGAGGCAGGAACTGAAGTGGCAGGTCGTTGCGGTGACGCCCTCAACAACATCTTGTCGACCGTTCAAGAAGTGGATGGAATGGTGGGCGAGATTGCTTCAGCCTCGCATGAGCAAGCGCAAGGAGTGGCCGAGATCAATAAGGCGGTCAATCAGCTGGACCAAGTGACCCAGCAGAATACCGCGATTGCTCAAAGCGCAGCGACTTCTGCAGAGCAGCTCAGCAATCAGGCCAGCCAGCTTCGTCAGATGGTGAGCGACTTGTTCCTCGTCATCAACGGAACGGCGGTCGATGGAGCTCCTGCGACGGCAGCAAAGCCCAAGGACGACCAGAAGGGCAAGGGCGACCACGGCAAGAGCTCAAAGGTCGTCTCAATCGCATCGAGCAAAAAGCCAGCATCTCACGGCGTGTCTAACGGACATGCTGCAGCCTCCCCGATGAAGATGGCTGCAGGTGCTGAAGCAATGTCGAGTGGCGCCCCTGTGCCCTCACGACATGACCCCCGGTTTGAAGATGTCTAAGCGAAGGGCATCGTAACCGGTTAATCCGACCCCTGGCAGGGCACTGACCTTGCCAGGGGTCTCTCTCAAGAAATGCGGCAGGCCCCCTATGTCTCAATCTCCAAAAAATGTGCTTCCCGGATTGAACTTTGAAGTCTCGTCGATGTCTGCCGCCGACCATGACGCTATCAAGCACCTCAGCGGTGTGGTTCGACGCATCACTGGGGTACAACTCAGCGATCGCCATCAGGCGATGGTTGCCTCTCGCCTCCAGAAAAGAGTCGCCGAGCTGGGGCTCGGATCCCTCACCGACTATGTCGCCTATCTTGGAATGCACGCTGAAGAAGAGACCATTAAACTCGTGGGCCTGCTCACCACCCACCACACCTATTTTTTTCGCGAGTTCTCGCACTTCGAATACCTACGCTCCCAAGCCCTACCAGAGCTCATTCCTCTGGTTCGAGCTCGCCCCGATAAGACGATCAAGATTTGGTCAGCAGCCTGCAGCAGGGGTCAAGAAGTCTATAGCCTCGCCATGTACTTGAAGCTGCACCTGCCCACCCTGGCTCCTGATGTCAGTTTCGAAATTCTAGGAACCGACGTCGATAAAGAAAGCGTGATGATGGCCATTAACGGAGTCTATCCGCGGCGAGAGCTCAAAGAGGCTCCGCTAGCGCTGCTAGGAGATCACTGGCAACGCGGCTCAGGAGAGATCAGCGATTACGTCAAGGCCAAGAAAACGCTTCGAGATCACTGCCGCTTTAAAGTGGGAAACCTTCTGGAACTTACTCCTGACAGCCCGCCTCAGGAGCACTTCGATCTGATCTTCTGCCGAAACGTCTTCATTTATTTCACCCATGATCAGATTCGAGACATCACACGCCAGCTTCTGGGCCGAATGAGCCCCGAGGGGTTTTTATTTATCGGCATTTCTGAGTCACTCTCAGGACTTGAATTGCCCGTAGGCAGCCCTGGACCCTCGGTCTACCGCCATCGCGCGATGATGCCCAAGAAAGCCACGAGCTATGCTCCCGCTCTGGCGAAGGCACCGCCCCCCTCACGTTCACAACCGGGGGCGACAACCGCAACCGCTGAACAGCAGAAGGTTCCGGCAGCCAGCGCTTCTCAGCAACCGGCACGAATTCGGGTTCTTTGTGTCGATGACTCTCCAAGTATCTTGACCTTGATGAAACGAATCTTGTCAGCAGAAGAGGGATTCGAAATCGTGGGAACTGCCGAAAATGGCATCGAAGCCGCCAAGCAGGTGGCTGCTCTCAAGCCTGACATCGTGACCCTCGATATTCATATGCCCCAACAGACCGGAGTCGAATACCTCGAGAGAAATTACCGCAAGGGCCATCCTCCGGTAGTGATGGTAACTTCGGTATCGCGAGAAGACTCAGGCCTTGCCGGCAGAGCTCTTTCATTGGGTGCAGCAGACTACGTCGAGAAGCCCGCATTGACTAACCTGTTAGAACGTGGCGAGGAGATTCGAACCAAGCTTCGTTGCGCCGTAATGAGTGCACCCACCTCTGGCGCTCGCCAGCTCGATCGCGACTTCCTCAGAAGCGCTCGACTCGAGTCGCCCGAGAAGAAGCTGCGGCTGATTTCCTGCAGCCTTTCGTCACGCCAAAAAATCAAAGCGCTCCTTCAAGAGCTTCAAGGAAAGCAGCCCCACTGCATCCTTTTGATCGAAGGCTCGAAAGCGGCGCTTCCTGGACTTGCCAAGGCGCTTTCGGACGAAACTGGAAAAACCATCCAACACCTCGAATCCCTACCCAGCAGTCTTCCGCTAGACGGGGTCTCGCTCATGGATTCAAGCTCGGCACTTCCAGAGATCAAGCAAAAGCTGGGATCAGAACGGCAAATCTCGATCCTCGTCTACGGTGAGGTTTCGAAGGCCGGAGCCCAACGCTTACTACAGCTCGATGGCGCCCAGCTTCTTCTGGAAGATCTGGGCTCTGGAAAAGGAGCCAAAGCACTGATGGAGGTCGCAAGCGATGTCACTCCGTGCACGAGCTTTGCGTACTTGTCTCACGAATTCTTTTGCTCATCAGGA
>JBDLQW010000154.1:0-11049 GCA_039800365.1 Pseudomonadota bacterium | reverse complement strand
ATCGCCCCTGGGGATTGCTTCAAGGTATTGTCGGTCTTCAAACTCAAGCTTTTCGCCTGAGCGCCTCGGGCGAAGAAGCGTTTCTTCCCACGACTGAGAACTGGCAAGGTGCTCTTTTTGCTTTCGAAGAGTTGCCCCTCGGCAACTGGACGGCTCAGTTCGGCCTGCGTGGCGAATACTCGCGATCAAAATCGCTTGGCGGCGGAGCTTTCGGTGCAGAAAACACCAAGAACTTCCTAGCTCCGAGCGTTTCTATCGGAACGCTCTATCGCTTCAACTCGATTTACAGTTTTGGGGTGAACACCTCGTTCACCGAACGCGCTCCGAATTACCAAGAACTCTTCGCGCGCGGCGCGCACATGGCGACGAGCACTTATGAGATCGGCAACCCCGAACTGGGACGCGAAATCGGACGTTCTTTAGAGCTCTCACTGCGTCGTCAGGAGGGGAAGAATGAAGGTCGAGCCACGATCTTCGCTCAAGACTTCACTCGCTTCATCGGCTTAGTGCCCAATGGAGCCACGGATGTTGACAGTGGCTTTGCGGAATATGAGTTTCGACCGATCTCAGCTGTGCTGTACGGCGCTGAATTCGAATTTCGTCAACAGCTTCCCTGGAATCTCTTCGATGGCCTTTGGGAACTCGAAACACGCCTCGATCTTGTTCGCGGCTTCAATCGCACCGATCGCACTTTCCTCCCTCGGGTAACACCGATTCGCGAAACCGTCGGACTCAGCTATCGAGGTAATGCATTTGCGGCAGATCTCGAGATTCAGCGCTCTGAGGCTCAAAATCAACTTGCCGCAAATGAGACGAAAACCTCGGCCTATACGTTACTCAACTTCGGAGCCGAAGTTCCTGTGACGACTGGATTTGGGGCACTTCAGCTGACGGCTCGATTACAAAACGCTCTGAACGTAGAAGCACGAAATCATGTTTCTTTCGTGAAGGACGTCGCTCCCCTTCCTGGCCGCAACTTCATCTTCGGAGTGCAAGCTCGCCTTTAAGAACATCAGCCCCGGGATGACGGCAAGGACAGCTGCAGTTGCATCGCCTGGCAGAGGTATGCTGAAAGCGACCTAGCCCAGCGATCAATTCCCTCATCCGTCGTGGGAACCTTTAAACCTGACTCCGAAGAGAAACCAAAAAATAACCCCAGCTTCAGGGCACCATTGAGCTTCAATAGATCGAGATCCGCAGCCTTGCCGTGGATCTGCTTCCAGAGAAGATTCAGATCCTGAAAGTATTGCGCCTCAACGCTTCGAATCGTCTGTCCGATCGGTCCATGATCGTTACGATAGCGAAAGTAAAGGCCAGGACCCCACGGGTAATCACGAATCAACCGCAACGATCGTAGCATTCGATGGTACTGCAGGGTCTGCCAGTCCGTGACCGAACGATCGCGATCCAGCTCGTAGATCTGAAGAAAAATCTTCATGCCGTAGCGGGCCGCTTCTTCGACCAACCCTTCAACTCGATTTCCGAAATAGTAATAAAGCGTCGGTCTGGGAACTCCGGTGAACCGAGAAATCTTCGAGTAATTCAAACCCCGAGGATCAATCCTGAGAAGAGCATTGAGCACTTTTTGATAGACGATATCGAGATCGAGCTTTGCCCTTGGGTCGGTTTTTCCAGCTTTGGCGAGCCCACTCTTTTTTCGAGAGGCGCCTGATGGTTTCTTTTCGGCTCGCCGACTCGAGACCTCTGGCTTTACAGGTTTTTGTCGCATAGTTTCAGGGTAAAGACCTTCAGCCTTGCCCGCAAGTATTGAAACCTCGGGCCAGGCGCCGTATTCAAAGACCTCAAAGCCCGTTGAAGAAAGGAATGCGGGAGCGCTTCCTGCGAAAATATGATGAGCCACCCCTTACCCCCTGCCTCGACATTTGCTGAATCCCTCCTCATTGGAATTCCCCATGACCTTCCGGCGGCTCCCCCATGGAATTCATCGGTCAGCCACGCGCCGAAGCGGAAGAACCTCTTGAGCAAAGCCGAAAGGCGGCTCGCTTTAAAAAACGCTCTTCGCTATTTTCCAACCCACCTGCATGCCGAGCTAGCCCCTGAGTTCGCAGCCGAACTCGAGACCTACGGACGGATCTACATGCACCGCTACCGCCCGCATGACGAGATCCGGGCTCGCCCTCTCCATGAGTATCCTGCAAAATCAGCCCAAGCTGCGGCGATCATGCTCATGATTCAGAACAACCTCGATCCACGGGTGGCCCAACATCCCCATGAGCTGATTACCTACGGTGGAAATGGCGCCGTCTTTCAGAACTGGGCGCAATATCGACTCACGATGAAGTACCTCGCGACCATGACTGACGAGCAGACGCTCGTGATGTACTCGGGACATCCGCTAGGTCTTTTTCCTTCATCTCCCGAAGCTCCTCGAGTGGTGATCACCAACGGCATGATGATTCCGAATTACTCGAAGCCCGATGACTGGGAACGATTCAATGCCCTAGGCGTGACGCAGTACGGGCAAATGACTGCCGGATCTTACATGTACATCGGCCCCCAAGGCATTGTGCATGGCACCACCCTCACCGTCTTGAATGCGAAACGCCTACACCCGAGCAATTCGAATGAACTTCCTCTTTTTGTTTCGTCGGGCCTCGGAGGAATGTCAGGGGCGCAACCCAAAGCAGGAGTGATCGCAGAAACGGTGACGATCGTTGCTGAAATCAATCCTCAGGCCACTCAAAAAAGGTTCGAACAAGGCTGGGTCGATGAGGTTTACGCCGACCTCGACGCCTTAGTTCGTCGAGCACAAGAAGCACAGAAACAAAGAACTCCGCGTTCGCTCGCCTATTCTGGCAATGTTGTGGACCTTTGGGAATTTCTTGCAGCGAAGAAAATTCGCGTCGATCTCGGCTCAGATCAAACTTCGCTTCATAACCCCTGGGCCGGGGGCTACTATCCGGTCGGCCTCACACTCGAGCAATCGCAAGAGCTGATGACTCGCGATCCCAACGCCTTCAAAGAGCAAGTGCGCGAATCGCTACGCCGACAAACTCGAGCTATCCGTCAACTCACCGATGCGGGCATGTATTTCTTCGATTATGGAAATGCCTTCTTGCTCGAAGCCTCGCGCGCAGGTGCCGAGGTTCTTGGTGCAGATGGAGAATTCATCTACCCTTCCTACATTCAAGACATCCTGGGACCGATTTGCTTTGACTATGGCTTTGGCCCCTTTCGTTGGATTTGCACCAGCGGAGACCCCAAAGACCTCGAGACGAGCGACCAAATTGCCGCTCAAGTGCTCGAAGAAATGCTGGAACACTGCCCGAGCGAGATTCACCAACAAATTCTCGATAATCTGAACTGGATTCGAGCTGCCGGCGCGAATCGCCTCGTTGTGGGCTCACAAGCGCGAATCCTTTACGCAGACGCCGAAGGCCGAATGCGCATTGCTTCGGCACTGAATCGCGCCATTCGGGATGGCCAGATCTCAGGTCAGATCGTCTTAGGACGCGATCATCATGACGTCTCGGGAACCGATTCGCCCTATCGCGAAACTTCAAATATTCGAGATGGCTCGCGCTTTACCGCCGACATGGCCGTACAAAATTTCGTCGGAGATGCTTTTCGCGGCGCCACTTGGGTTTCGCTTCATAATGGCGGAGGGGTCGGCTGGGGCGAAGTCATCAACGGGGGATTCGGCCTCGTGATTGATGGCTCACCGGATTCCGAGAAACGCCTGCGCTCGATGCTACACTGGGACGTCAACAACGGAATCGCTCGCCGTGCCTGGGCCGGAAACCCAGGAGCTCGATTTGCCTCAGAGCGCGCGATGGAAGCTGAGCCCGCGATGCGACTGACGCTGCCTGAAGTCGTCACCGACGCCATTCTCGACTCGGCGATTCGATGATGAGTCCCAGGAAAGTTAAAGCGAACGATAAGCGCGGTGTAAGCCCTTAATTAATTCGTGCTTCAGCGAGTACTGTTCCACCCAATGGCGCGCTTTGAGCACGACAGTAAAGTGAACATGAAGATCTGAAAGCGAATGAAATCGAATCTCAGGCAAAGCCCCCGAGACGCCACCAGGCACCCGCCGAAGCACTTCAGAAGCCACCTCTAAGGTCAGCGCCTCAACCTTCTCGAGATCACTTGCGCGTGGCACCGACCATTCAACCGAGATCCAAGTTTCAGGCTGAGGAAGCTCATAGTTCGTTAAAATGGAAGCCGAAAGCTTCGAGTTGGGTATGACCAAAACATTGTTCGATAGCAATCGAATGGCACTCGAGCGCCAACCGATTCGAATCACATAGCCTTCGGCACCGCTCTCAAGACGAACAAAATCGCCTAGGCGAATGGGACGATCGAATTGCAAGTACAGCCCCGAAAAGAAGTTTCCGAGGGTATCTTGCAGCGCCAGCGCTACGGCCAACGAACCCACTCCCAGCGACGCTAATAACGGCGTGATCGAGATTCCGAAAGCATCGAGGATGACGGCGCCGCCGGTCAAAAAAGCCGCCACGCGGGCCAGCATCACAAAAAACGAGCGAGAACCTTCTGAAACCCCATGAGGCAAACGCACTGCCCGCAAGAGCCCGGTCATGAGCCGCTCTGCCGTCCAGGTCAAAGCCGCTATCATGGCGACTTTCAACCCCGTACGAAAAACCCCCAGCCTCGCGAACTCGTCGGGCAAGAATGCCAAAAAAACCAGGCACCCCAACAAAATCGATAAAACCGAAATGGGACCTTTGAGCGCTTCCAGCAGTCCCATGAACTGAAATGCGCCGCGACTTTCGAGCGCGCGACGCGTTTGACGCAAAAGATGACGCGAAACAAAAACCAACAACGCTGCAACTACTGCAGCGACGACAAATGCCCCTAATTGGCTGAAATTCTGAAGCCCCTCAGGCATGAGGCTCATGCTTGCGACTCGCCTTTGTAAAAGAAGCGCTCATAGTGCCGATTTAAGAGCGTCCAAGGCCCCGGATTTTGATCGCCTTCCATAAATTTGCCAATGGCGTTCATCTTAGAATCGAGGTCATCGATGTAATGTACGACCAGCGCCTCTAAACACTGAGGCAAAACGGGTGAGCCATACTCGAGCTTTCCGTGATGAGCCAAAATCAAGTGTTTGACCAAAAGCTTTTTCTCTTCAGGAAAAAGCCCCGGTAGACGCCCAGGCTGAGCCTCAAGCTCGCGAATCTTGCGATCGACCAACTCAACTCCCATCACCAGATGGCCAACCAAGCGCCCCTCGTCGGTGTAATCGGTCACCCGCTCATAAGAGAGCTCCCAAATCTTCGCGATATCGTGAAAAAATCCTCCTAGAAAAAGCAGGTCACGATCTAACGACTGAGCATAATGCCCCGAGAGAAAATCTAAAACGCGAGTGATCGATAACACATGCTCGAGAAGCCCCACCGGATAGGCGTGATGCATCGATTTGGCTGCAGGTGCGCGTTTGATACGCGCCACGATATCGGCATCGTCACGAAGCACAGCCTCGGCCAAAGCCCGATAGTACGGGTCGCGCATGGTATCGACGTAACCCAAGAGTTCGCGATACAGCACTTCGGCATTCAAATGAGAGCGCGGCAAGTACTCTTCGACTCGCACTTGATCTTCACGAAGAATCTGCATTTTGGCGACCACCACCTGCAATCGCCCTTGATAGCTTTGCACTTTGCCGTCAACGACGACAAACGCATCGCGAACCACCTGACCCGCGTATTGCGCCACATCGTCCCAAACCCGGGCCTCAAGCTCACCGGTCGAATCCATTAAGACGAGATTCATGTAGGGCTTGCCGTTTTTTCCGGTAGCCACGGCGCTGTACTTCACCAAAAAAGGAGAATGAACGACGTCTTTATCTTTGAGAGACTTTACGAACTGCGATTTTTCGATTGGTGCTAGCATTCGGGCCGAGGAGATACCTCAGCTGGGCTCAGAAAGAAAGCTGACCGAGCTGTACATCAACGAACGCTTCACCCTTTCCTCCGAGGCTGCCTCGAGTACCCTGATGAAACTGAACCGAAGCAGTTACCGGCACCGAGTAAAAGAGCGTCAGACCCGATCGTAACCCCAGGCCCCAGGCAGGTAGCGGCGTCCAAGCAGCGAGCTGGCTCGGTCGTTTGATCGAGGTCTCGATAAAGCTCATCGCTTCGATGGTCCGCAAGAAAACAGGATAGGTCGACCAACCCCGCTCTACGCGTCGAATCGGAAAGCGAAGGTCTAAGGCAAAAACCCCTGCCTGCTTGGTGAAAAACCCCTGAAGTGGATACCCGCGAATGCCAAGCCCGTCGAAATCAGACCCTGGAAGACTGTTTAGCCAGGTATTCGCCCGACCCTCGAGGCGCACACTGGAGCGATTCGATGTCGAAACTTGCCAATTAGGACTCAAAACCACGTGCCGCCCCAAATGCCAGAAATGGCTTTGCGTCCAAAGAAACTGGGTGACCGAAAGAGGCACTCCGTCGCGCGAGCCTAACCAGCCCCCTAAAGTCCACTGGTTGCCCAGTCGAACATTCATCCCCTCTTCTGGCCAAATCGACTGCCGCGAGGATTGCGTTCCCCAGTAAGACAGTTCGGCCTTGACCACAGGAGAATAAATCAGAGTGGAGAGCACGCCTGATCCCAGCTCAGATCGGCGATCGGGGTACGCGTATTCGGTTTCCTTCTCGTAACCAAAATAAAGGGCCGGGTTCCAAGCCGAAAACGTTCGCGGATAATACAGCGAAAGCCCCGTCTCAGCCAACAAACGCCTCGAGTAAGTGGCCTCGTAAAGCGAAGCAACCTGAGAGGCGCCACGAAGGGACCAAACCACCCCCAGCAAGCGATTCGAATAGCGAAGATCGACGTCTGCCTCAGAGAGCCCTGAGTGAAACTCGAGTTGCGCCATGTACCGATGAAAATCAAGGGCATCAAAACCCAGCAAGACCGCCCCAAGCGACCAGCCGGTGCCCGAAGCATAGCTAAAATAGGGCCCCCAGGAGCGGGGCAGAATGCTGGGGTAAACGCGATAATCTGCCAACCGCCAACTCGACGGAATCGGGGTGTCTGACGAAGACGACGAAGTACCGCTACTTGCCTGAACCACCTCAGGACCAAAGGGCAGAACCTGAGGCGCACGAGCCGACTCATTCAACGCCACCCAAGCGAGATCCCAGCCCGTGTCGCGATAGTAACTGGCGGCAAGACGCCCTGACGGCGAAAATGCGGGCAACCAGACTGCGGTAGAAACATTAGTCAGAGCCGATGCGTGCTCCCGAGAATTCCATCGATAAACATTGTCGACTCCCGAGCGATTCGAGACAAAATACAGACGGCCGTCACGATCAAAAAAGGGAAACCGATCAAAATACGCTCCCTCGCTTGTGATTTGCCGACACTCGCTACGACACTCATAAAGCGACTCGCCGACCTTGCCGTTTTCATGCAGCGAGAAAACAATTTTCGATCCATCGGGAGACAAGCGTGGTGTCGACACGCGCCCCAAAAGCGCCGGACGAAACAGCTCCTGAATCTCCCTGAGGTGATACTCTCCTGCTTCCGTTCGTTCGAGAACCCCCGAAGCCAAAACCGTTCGACCTGATTCGTTTTTTGTGAAGACCATCCGGTCATCGACCTGCGAAAGCGAGGGATCTCGAAGCCGCTTGCCCCAGCTGAGTCGCGAAAGCTTTTCGTGAGCGAGGTCGTAGAGCCAGAGGTCACTGAAAAAATCGTAAAGCCCATTTCGGTCCACTCGACTGAAGACCAAAGCCGACGAATCACGAGTAAAAGCCATGCTGGCCCCACCCAGCTGATCGCTCACTCGAATCTCGCGGCCCGATGCGAGTTCACGTAAGTAAACGCCCTGCCGTCGATCGAGCGCCTCGCGCGAATAAGCAAGCCAACGACCGTCAGCAGAAAAAGCCACGCCCAATGATGAATAATTTCCCTGCGTGAGGGGCGCGACCTCAGTCAGTCCCGCCTCACGAATGGTCTTTAAATCGGTCTGAGCACGCGCTCGAGCACGACTCACCCAAGAACTCCAATGCTCCGACCAATTTTTTTCTGATGTCCGCTCGGCATATCGATTCAACATCCAAGGAATGCCCTGAGAAGACTCGAGAGAAAGATCCCCCAAGCGAGATAGGTCTTTTCCCGCAAGCTCGGTCATCAAAAAATTTCCGAAAAAATAAGGAACTTCGCCGCCGGGAGCTTCGGTGCGAGGGCCCCCGATTCGCCCTAAGGCGCGGGGATCTGCAAGCTGCCCCCCCTGCTCAAGTGCCCGCAAAAGCATCGCGTAATAAGAGCTACGCCCACGCCCCGCCGAAGTGAATGCCGTTTCAACGGTAACGGCAAGCCCCTCCAGCATCCAGGAGGGCCACAAAGAGTTCGGCAAAAAGCCATCGCCAGTCAGTACCCGCAAAAGTTGCCAAAAGTCGGCCGTGGCATCGAGATTCAAAATATGGGCGTACTCATGCAAACAGAGCATCCGAAACCAATCGTCATAATGCGCGATGCTCATCCAGTTGTCAGGAGGTGTCGACCAAAGCACCATCCCAAAGCGCCCCGTGGCTGCGGCAAGTCCATTGGCGAAATCAGAATTATCGATCAGCACCACTTGAACGCGATACCGCGGGGTCCATTGCAATACGGGCGATAGTAGCCGATTGGCTTCTTCCAGGTATTTACCCGCGAGCTGCGCAAGCTCGCGCAGTTCCTCGGGATGCGTGATTCGGAAGTGATCCGTTTCGAGGGTTTTCCACGTCAAAAACGGATTAAAACCCAGTTGCTCGCCTGGACCGAGCAGCGAGCTCAAGCCTTCAGACTGAGAGGGTACCGGCGCGGGCAGCGCCCCTCTTGCATCTGAGACCCCGAGAATGCCTAACGCCAGAAAAAGGATCAAACCAAAGACAAATCGGAATCGAAGGGCGCATCGGGCGAACATGCTCTCACCGTGACCTCGCAAGACTCGGAAATCGAGAGTTTTTGTCCCAGATTCGCGAAATTTTTTCGAACCAAAGCCAAGCCTTGGTTGCCCAGCCAAGTCGTCGGTACCACCTGAGACGCACTTGCCTCCCGTACCTCACCCTGAGCCGCTGCATGCCCCGATTGCTCGATCCACACGAGACGCCGAGGAGGAGCGCCCTGAGTGATCACGCGTTCCATCACTTCTTGTCCTGGATAACAGCCTTTGTTTTGAGCGATGCCATCAAAAAGCCCCAGCTCCAGCGGCGAAACCTCGAACGTCATCTCGGCATCCACCCAAGGACGCACACGCTCGACCCGTCGACGATTCAACTCAGACCAGTCCCAAGTCAGCGTCTCGTGGGCCGCGACCTGCGCCGCTCGCCATTCGGTTAAGACGCTCGACTCTGCCCAAATGCTCCACCAACGAAGCCCGAAGTCATGCGTCGAGCGATCTAAAACGACGGCCTCCTTCAATAACTCTCGGCGAGGCAGGGGCTCATCCGAGTCGCTGAACACCCAAAGGCACTGAAGAGACGATGGCGGCGCCCATTCTTGCCGCTCAGAAAACGTAAACTCCTCGATCGTCCGCTCAAGAGCGTCGCTCCACTGACGATCTTTTCCAGCATCCCACTCAAAGAAAAAGCGATCTTCCGATAAACACGCTAGAAAAAACTGCGCCCGAATTTTTCCAGCGGCAGTCAGAAAGAATCCCAAACGCCCCTCACCCGGCGCAAGCCCGCGAACCTGAACCGTACTGAGGCGATGCAAGAAATCGCGCGCATCAGGCCCGAAAAATTCTCGTGAAGACCAATTTAAGAACGACTGTGGATTCGCTAGAGCAAGCATTTAGCCGAAAAAGCTACCAGCATTCCGTTGCCCGACCAAGAGGGATGTGCGAAGGTCGCCCCCAAGATGACTACCACTGAACGTTACTGGGCCGAGCGCCCTTATGCTGGACAAAAAGCTTTGATCATCGGCGTCGCCAACGAACGGAGCCTCGCTTGGGCCATTGCTCGCGAGCTGCACCTCGGTGGCGCTGAACTCGCCTTTACGTACCTGGGCGAAGCTCTCGAGAGACGAGTGCGCCCGCTGGCGGAAAGCGTGGGCGCTTCGATTGTCGAACCCTGTAACGTTTCAGACGATACTCAAATCGAAGCCCTATTTTCCAAACTTCGAGAAAAGTGGGGATCCCTCGACCATGTCATTCACTCGGTGGCCTTTGCCAATCGAGAAGACCTCGAAGGCCGCTTCGTGGCGACCTCGCGAGAAGGCTTTCGCGTAGCCATGGACGTTAGCGCCTACTCTTTGGTGGCCGTAGCACGCCAGGCTGAGCCCCTCATGACCCAAGGGGGCAGCATCCTCACCCTGTCCTACTACGGCGCAGAAAAAGTCGTTCCCAACTACAATGTCATGGGGGTTGCCAAAGCTGCACTCGAGGCCTGCGTTCGCTACCTCGCTTGGGATCTCGGGCCCAAGAAGATTCGAGTTAATGCGATCTCAGCAGGTGCCGTGAAGACCCTTGCAGCAGCAGGAATTCGAGATTTCCGCTCGATGCTGGCTGCCGCTGCTGAAGAAACTCCGCTCAAAGAGACGATTCATCAAGACGATGTTGGCCGCCTCGGCGGATTCCTCTGTGGGCCCGGAGGCAAACACATCACCGGATCGACGATGTACGTCGATAGCGGCGCTCATATCATGGGTTGATTAGGCCAATGTCGGATCACGTGCTTCAGACCGAACTCCACCGTCACCTGGATGTGTCTTTGAGGCCAGCGACTTTGCTCGAGCTGGCGCAAGAACGAGGACTCGAGGCTCAGAGCACGTCGCTTGAGGGGTTTTTAGAAAAGCTCTTGATTCGAAAGCCCATGAAAGATCTCGGCACCGTGCTGGGAAGCTTTCAGATCTGCCAGAAAGTGCTGGATCGCCCTGAGGTGCTCGAGCGCGTGGCTCGCGAAGTTTGCGAAGACGTCTATGCAGAAGGCACCAGGCACATCGAACTGCGTTACTCGCCCAGTTTTGTGAGCGAATTTCACTCGCATCTCTCCTGGGAAGAGATCCTCTCGGCATTTGAACGCGGCATTCAACAGGCAAAGAGCCAATACCCCGGCTTTCAAGCGGGCCTGATCTGCATTGTCA
>JBDLQW010000153.1:0-9504 GCA_039800365.1 Pseudomonadota bacterium | reverse complement strand
AACCCGCAAGAAATGGTGCTCCATTCGCGCAAAGAATCGATCGCCGACCGAAACCGCAAGCGTCTGAAGGAAATTCTTCGAGAGCAAGAAAAAGACCTAAAACGCGAGAAGAAAATGCAGTCAGCGCTCGAGCGCATGAAATCGCTGGCCCGAATTCGAAGCCAAGTAGCCGAACGAAGCTCTTCTCGATCCGACGGCCTAATCATCAAAGGAAATCAGCTTTCTAAAGGCTCTTCGCTTTCTGGCGACGCCGTCGAACAGGCTAATGCCAACTACTACGACTTGGTTCGCGACAAACTTCAAAAGTCCTGGGAACTTCCTGTTTGGTTAGCGAGGCAAAACCTTTCAGCCACCGTCGAAGTCTTTATCGATCCGAAGGGACTGATTCGAAAGTACCGCTTCACCAAGGAGTCGGGAAATCCCCAATTCGATGAGGCGGTCAAGAGAACTCTAACCCAAGCCCAGCCTTTTCCCCGCCCCCCCAAAGAGGACGAGGGCGCATTGATGGCCTACGGAATTTCGTTGGGTTTTCCTCTGTAGTTCCTTTATTTTTTGGAAATGCTCAATCGACTCGCACTTGGCTCCTGGACCCTGACACTCTTGATTTCGGCAACGTTGACCCTGCCCGCCGGGGCGGCCGAGAAACCCTTTATCGCCGTTGGAGCGGCCAAGGCGAAAAAAGTCGTCCTCGCCATCGCACCGATTCGAATCGAGCGGGCCAACAAAGACGATGCTCGAGTCATCAGCGAGACCCTATCGTCGGATCTCACGTTCATGGATCTCTTTCGGTTTCTCTCGCCCTCGAGCTTCACCGAGCCGAACAGCGCGGGAATCACTCCAGGCTCATTCAAAATGACGGATTGGACTTCGATCGGAGCTGAATTCGTGATCAAGACGCTTCTCACTCGAGAGGGCGCGACGTTCAAGCTCGAGGGGCACTTGTACGACACTGCGGGAAATCGAGCGATTTTCTCGAAGCGGTACGTTGCCGAGCCGGCAGATTTGAAGACCATGGCACACACTTTTGCCAACGATCTGGTCTCTACCCTGACCGGACTACCAGGAATTTTTCTCACCAAAATTGTCATGAGCTGCGGAAAAGACGGGAAGAAAGAGCTCTTCCTCATGAACTTCGATGGCAGCGACGTACGCCAGCTGACTCGGCACCAATCGATTGCGCTCGCGCCGGCTTGGAGCCCATCAGGAACCAAGATTGCCTACAGCATCTACACCAAGAACGCGTCTAATGTTCGCAACATCGATCTCTACGAAATGGACTTCAAAGACCGCAAGGTTCGTCTGCTCTCGAATCGTCGCGGCATCAATAGCGGGGCTGCTTACTCTCCGGATGGAAAACAAATTGCGGCGACGTTGAGCTTCTCAGGAAACCCTGAACTGTACGTTTTCTCGCCAGGCTCTCCTAACGCTACCAGGATCACTCAGTCTTTTGGTTTCGACGTCGATCCCACCTGGAGTCCGGACGGAACGAAGATCGCCTTCGTCTCGTCTCGAAGTGGAATGCCGATGATTTACAGCATGAATGCAGATGGCTCGAACGTGAAGCGTCTCACTTACGCCGGCCGCTATAACGCCACTCCGCATTGGTCGCCAACCAATAGCAAAATCGTGTTTGCAGGCTGGATCGACGGCCGATTCGATATTTTCACGATGAATCCCGATGGCACGACCATCGAGCGACTCACAAAAAACCAAGGGAACAACGAAGACCCTCAGTTCAGTCCTGACGGAAACTTCGTGGTCTTTAGCTCGAATCGCGCAGGCCAAAGCAATATCTACATCATGAACAGCGATGGAACGACCACCAAGCGTCTGACTTACGGCCTAGGGAATTGCTCGTCACCGAAGTGGTCTCGATAACGACTGGCACGCACCTGAGTTCTCGAAGAGCGAAACTCAAACGCCGCCTTCGGGAAGAATCCAGTCACGAGACGCCGGTAGCGTGAGAATCTGAAAGCCTCGCGACAGCTCCAGCTTTCGTTTTGCCCGAAAAAGCTCTCGCAAAGAGAGCTGCCGACGAGTCTCGAGTCGCTGCCAGCGAACGACCGCCACTTCGCGTCCGTCATCTTCTTCTGCCAATCGCTCGTGAATTTCGGGAATCACTTGCGCGGCCTGCTCGTCGCTCAGCAGAACTGCATGCCCCGAATCTAAAGCCTCGAGCACCTCATCGGTAGTACTCAAGCGATCAACAGATCGCCCAATCGCCAAAGCAACGAGCCCCACCTCGTGCCAAATATTGCGCCCCGAATCGAGCATCGCCATTCGCCGGCTTCCATGATCTGAGACAAACGCGCGCAACCCCGAGAGATCTCGCTCTCCCAACGACACTCCAGCCAAATGGATCCAGGCCACTAAAATCATCGCTGCCCACACTGCAAATCGAGGTCTGATCACCGCTCGAATCCACGCGGCGCAAGCCATCACGCCAACTCCGAGCACCGCTACAAGCCACCACCCCGACGCCAACTCGATGCGTACGCTCAACCAAACCAAATAAGCCACCACAAGCACGCACATCATCGAAGTCAGGCGTATCACCCCGGTGGCAACTCGTGATCGTGTCGCTTCAACTTCCGCAGCAATCAAAGCAACCAAGGGTACAAGCACGTAAAGGTAGGTCGAAACGCGGTACGGATAGAGCGAAAAAAACAAGGCTGCCGGAAGGCCTGCGGCAATCACAAAAGACCGCAACCGAGCCGAAGACTTCTGAAACCAAGCGCGGCCTGCAAGGCTCAAAAAAACAAAGGGAAAACAAAATCCTGCGAGCGCTAACCAAAGTTCCTTGGGGGTGCCCCCATTTCCGCCCTTCTTCGCCCAGGTTTCACGCATCCAATAATCCGCAATGAACCGATCATGATCTAACGCGAGCACCGTCAGGTACCAAGAAGCACCGATCACGACGCCCAGGCTCACTGCTGCCACCGAGTGCAGATTTACGAACTCACGCCATTCCCGGCGCAGGATCAAGAGCGCCCCATAGCTCAAGGTCCATAGCACCGAGTACAAGGGGCTTTTCACCCATGCCAAAACCCCCACCATCACAAAGGCCAGATACAAAAAGCCCGGACGCCTTCGACGCTCTAGAACAGACTGATCGAGGTATTTCAGGGCAAAGGCCCATGCCAAAAAACTCACGCTCACCAAATAGACTTCCATTTGGGCCGCCATTCCAAAAGTGGCTGTCCCCAAACTTCCCAAGAACCACAGAGCAGCACGCGTCGGGGCCGCTTCGGTCTCTGCGCTATCCGGACGCCGCAGCACTCGTTTGCCCACTGAAGCAATCGCTAGTGCCCCCACGAACGCGGCAATCACGCTGGGCAGAAATGCCCCCCAAAGCGACTCGCCCCACGCCTGAAACCCCAAGAGGGTCGACCAATACTGCAAAGGTGGCTTGAAATAACTCGGCTCACCAAAAAGGTAGGGAATCAGGAGGCTTCCTTGCTGATGCATTTCGAGCGCCGTGCTCAAGTACACCTTTTGATCTCCGGTCCAAGGCACACTCATCCAGCCAGCAAAGGGAAGATACGCCAGACTTATGGCAAGGACGATTTGCAAGAAGAACACGAGGCCCATTCCGATGGGCAATAGCAGCTCTTGTGAACCCTTAAAAGAGAGGTACACTCAAAAAACCATGTCCAGCACACAAGATCGCGTCGTTGTCGTCTCTGGAGTTCGAACCCCCTTTGCTCGCGCCCGAACGGTTTTTGGATCGATGCCTGCTTCGATGCTAGGAGGCGTTGCCATTCGTGAGACCGTTGCCCGATCAGGAATCGACCCCCAACTGATCGACGAAATCTATTTTGGTATCGTGAGCGCTCCAGCCGAAGGATCGAACACCTCTCGCGAGTCGCTCTTTGACTCGGGACTGACGCCAAAGATTCCTTGCACGACGGTCAATCGGTATTGCGCTTCTTCGGCCGAAGCCGTTGCAGGCATCGCAGCAAAAATTCTCTCAGGCCAAATCGACATTGGACTCGCCGGCGGTGTTGAGTCGATCAGCTCGGTGCGCGCCCTTTTTAGCCTCAAAGCCACAAACTACTTTCAAGACCTCGCGAAAGCCAAAACGGCCACTCAGCGTTTGGCGCTGCTTTCTCGATTCTCGCCTAAGCTTCTTGCCCCTCAAGCCCCCGGAATCAACGAGCCCACGACCGGGCTGAGCATGGGACAATCTGCCGACTTGATGGCCCGAATTTTCGGGGTCAACCGCGAAGACCAAGATCATTACGCGGTTGGTAGTCACCTCAAGGCGGCCTCTGCATGGGAGCGAGGCTTCTATCGCTCGCATGTGGTACCCGTCAGCACGCCCGAAGGAAAAGTCATCGACCGTGATACGGACGTGAGAGGCGACACTTCGGTCGACAAAATTGCCAGCTTACGCCCGGTTTTCTACAAAGACGGAACGATCTCAGCTGGAAACGCAAGCCCACTGACTGACGGCGCCTCTTGCGTGATGCTCATGAAGGAATCGAAAGCCAAAGAACTGCAACTTCCGATCTTAGGAGCCATTCGCGGGTACGCCGCTGCCGGAGTCGATATTCAAAAGGAACCCCTTCTTATCGGGCCCGTTCACGCGATTCCGCGAGCGCTAAAATCGGCAGGAGTTCAGTGGTCTGACATCGACCTTTTCGAAATTCACGAAGCGTTTGCCGCTCAAGTTCTGAGTACTTTGAAAGCCATCGAGTCGCCCGCCTACGCCCGCGAGAAACTGGGACTATCTGAAGCCATCGGCGTGATCGACCGCGAGAAGCTCAACGTCAATGGTGGCAGCATTCCCCTGGGGCATCCCTTCGGCGCCACAGGAGGCAGGCTAGTGCTACAGACCCTGCATGAGCTTCGAGCGCGAAAAAAATCGTTGGGCCTGATTTCGATTTGCGCTGCAGGTGGGCTCGGTAGCGTGATGATCGTTGAAGCAACCCACTAACGCTTCAGTCGGCCTTTCCGAAACCTTCCAGGCGCTGAAACCGTCCCGAAGGCGACGTCCAAGAAATCTGCGCGCCCTGGCTCTTTAAGAAAGTGCCCAAAGCCGCATCACACTCAACGCTCCAGTCTAGCACCAAAGCAGTGGCATCCCGGATCGATTCACCGGGCATCCCCGCGGGTCCGGGGTCTGACCTCAGAACCTGCCACCAAGCCGCAGGGTTCGAGCAATCTCCTGGCTTCATCCACCGAATTTGGGGGCAATGAGCCAGCTGCGATACCGTCGCCGAGTTCGCACCCAGCGCGATCGACTCACACGGCAATCGCCTCAACGCGAGAGAATCTCGAATGCTCGTGATGGTCCAGTTCCGCTGCGCCACGCCTGCAGCGGGCCACTTCAGTGAGAGAACCAGCCCCAAGACCAAAGCCCACTTGAGTTGCCGAGTCGGCCGAAAGTTTCTCAGGCCATCGAGTAGCCCCATGATCAGAAACGGTGCGAAGGCTAACTCATAATGCCAATGAAAGCTGCGTTGCTCGGGGCGCTCGGGAATCAAATTTCCAAAAATACCGACTGCTGCAGCCAAAACCCAAACCGGCGCCCGCCAAAAAAATACGGCAAACGGTAGCAGCAGAAACACCAAGTAGCGAAGCGACGAAAGCGATCCCATGCGCTTCAGAAGCCACGGCCAAAAAATTCCAGGCTTCAAAAAAGGCGACAGCGCAATCTCGCTGATCGAAACTCCCAGATGCCCCAATCGCTGATTGATCTGCCCAATCGACTGCCCCAGAGGCGCCTGAAGTGCGGGAATGATCTTGAGATAAATTAAGACGCCATAGCCTAAAATCAGACCAAGAGTTGCGATGGCCCAAATCCTGCGTTTGGAGATCGAAAACTGATCGTTACCGCCTTGCCATAAGATCGGGAAAAGAACCCCTAATGCCACCAGGGGAGTGTGTTCTTTACAGCCGAGATACACGAGCAGCGCTGGGAAAAAAACCCATGCGTTCCTGCGGTACAAACCCAGCAAGACCATGCTCAATGCGAAAAACGCGAAGTGATCCTCGCGAAAATCAATGGCCTCACGAAAAATGGCCCGCGAGCAAAACAGCAAAAACACCGCAAAAGCCGCTTTTCTGGGACGTTCCTCGAGGGGTCCGAACCGTAAAAGTAGGGCTGTACCTCCGGCCACACAAAGCTCTTGAAACAAAAGAACCAGCTCGCTGGAGTGAAAAAATTGAAAGAACGCCCCTGGAATCAGCAGCGATGGCGCAAAATGATCGACCAGGAAGCTTTGAAGCGGCGACAAAGGGGCGTGAAGCAGATGCCCGTCGCGCCAAGGAAAAAAAACCGCCGCATGAGTATAGGCCATGTCGAAGATCTGGGTTCCAAACGACCAAAAACGAGCCAGATTCGAAAGAAAAATGCCTAGCGAGAACGCACTCAGTAAAACAAACGCTAAGCGCCAAGGCGACCGAGAGTTTCGCTTCAAAACGCTTGCAAAGAGGTCTCGCAAAAAACTTCGGTACGGCGCCGTCCAGCGAGCGCCTAACCACTGACCCAGTCCACACACTACGATCAAGGCAATCACAATTCCAGGAACGGTAGGAGCGCTCCACTTCAAGTGGCCTATCGAAATTCCTAGCTCACCCAAAAAAAGAAGGGCTAGGCCGAGAAAGGTCAACCCTTGCAAAACGAAAAGCACGCTCTCTCCTTACTGTTCAACGATGATGCCCGTATCTCCTCTCTCACCCAAAAACCCTGTGACTGTCGAGACTTCTTCTAAAGCACGGTGTCGTTTTGACCCTGAACTGAACGCCCAGCCTAAAACCCCATGATCCGATTTAACGAAAAATCAATAAAAGAGCCTTTTTTAGCCATTTTTTGAATCAAAAATCTCACATTGACTCTGCCAATACCCCTAGCTAACCGAACAGCAAGTGCGACGAAAGGAAAACAACATGAAGAAACTGACCTTAGTGATGTTGGCTGTAATGGCTCTCTTTAATGTGGCAAATCCATCTGCTTGGGCTCACCCCAGCTGCCGACAAGAGTGCTGGTATGACCGTTGGGGTGGCTCTCATTGCACTACCCGCTGCGACCACCACCATCACCACCCCGCACCCCCCTCGAACGACGACGCTGCTGGCGCGCTTCTTCTTTCAGCAAGCTCGCTGGCCCTCTTTGCCACCACGATCGCTGATAACCCCAAAGAAGTCGTGGCGATTCACGCAGCTGAAGATGCCGCCGCCTACTTCGAAACCGGTAAATTGACGGGTACTTTGGCCGCACTGGTGCGAGTGGCGCGAGATGAGTTCATGAAAACGGCAGGAGCTGAGAAGGCCGCTGCTTTGACGGAAGCCGAACTCGTCGACGGCATTCTCGCAGCTGCTGAAGCAGCATTGAACTAGGTTCACGCGATAACTCGGCGACCCCCTTGGTGCTCCTAGATGAGAGCGCGCTGGATACCGTGCTTCATCTTCAAAAGATCTAGAGACTGAGGCCTGAAGATGCAATCCAGCTCGCTTCTGCCAGGTTGGGGTAGGGAGAATCCGTCTCGAGTGCAGTTCCTTTGCTTGGATAAGAAGCCAACGGAGGCTGCAAATCGCGAAGGGTTCCAAATTGAAGTGAAGTAGAGAGATCGGGTAGGGTCGCCCCATTTACCTGGGGCGGCCCCACGAGAGAACGTAGCGTGCGGACTTCCCGCACTGCGCTCGGTTGAAGCATTCGTTTGGCCCAATTTTATTTTGCCTGCCCTGGGGCCGGTGCATCCTCGAGCTGTGCCAAAAACCGAATCAAAAGAAGCTTCGTTACTACATCGTCGGAAGAACTACAGTGACTCGCCACGGAGCCATCCGCGGAAGGGTGGATGGGGACCTCCTCGTCGCACCGAATGAAGAGTCCTTCGTCGACCTCGAGACCTTGAGGACATTCAGGCGCTGCAAGCGTTAAAAAAAGATGAAAAGAGCCGTACAAAAAGCTTCCAAGAGGAGC
This sequence comes from Pseudomonadota bacterium, assembly GCA_039800365.1. GTDB lineage: Bacteria > Bdellovibrionota > UBA1018 > UBA1018 > UBA1018 > CAIOHW01. The sequence goes on along the minus strand of JBDLQW010000153.1, from coordinate 1,577 downwards.
ATTGCTGCCAATCGTAGAGTCACCCCGGAGCAGACCCTGAACACGGCTCTGCCGACGAGCTTGAAGCATTCGACACGTGAGAGATGGGCGTGCAGGGATCGAAAACATTCCAGCTTTGGGCATCTACCCTTGTCAGCAGGTCATTCAAGCGGAAGCAGAACCGACTTTTCTTATTGCGATGAATTAAAAAACGAGGCACCACTCACGGCTCTTAAGGAAACCAAAGTCATGAAATCTCACACCCTATCCGTTCTGACTCTATCTCTTGCCGCCTTCCTCTCCACCTCGGGCGCGCAGGCGCAGGAGCCTACTCCGAAGGGCTGCTTCATTTTCTCGGACAATTCCGAGACCACTATTGTCGGTTACTCCCAGAAGTGCGCGCGCGACGTCGTGATTCCGAATTCCGTCACCACGATCGGTAATTATGCCTTCTACTTCAACCAGCTCACGAGCGTCGTGATTCCAGATTCCGTCACCACGATCGGTAATTCGGCCTTCTCCGACAACCAGCTCACGAGCGTCGTGATTCCGAATTCCGTCACCACGATCGGTAAACATGCCTTCTCCGACAACCAGCTCACGAACGTCGTGATTCCAGATTCCGTGACCACGATCGATTGGGGTGCCTTCTCTGGAAACCAGCTCACGAACGTCGTGATTCCGAATTCCGTCACCACGATCGGTGAAGAGGCCTTTGCCAGGAACTGCCTAACCTTCGACCGGGTTTCGATTCCGCAGCACTTGGAGAGCCGCACTCACGCGGTATTTGGAGAGTGGTCGGTCGACCAGATGAGCTGCCAGTAAGCGCTGGCCTCACAAGACTGAGAAGAGGGGGAAGGCGGCAACGCCTTCCCCTTTTTCTTTTGGTGTGCTCGCGCTTGGCCTCAAAGACTGGCTGAAAGGGCTTCGAGCTCTCATTGATGAGGCCCACATCGGGGACGCACGAACTGTCCTGCGGCAGAGCCCTTGACGGTCCCGCGCACTGAGGGGTCCAGACTGTAAAGCGTCTTAAAATCCAGTGTTTGGGTAAACTGTAGTTACACCCCGCTGACGACAAAGCCCTTCGACGATCATGTGTCCGAGCTCACGTGCCAAAATGGTCTCGAACGCTATGAAACTATTTTCGAGCTCCAACATTCCCATTCGTATTTCTGATTTCGAAGGTTGTTGTTAGCTAATTATCAGTGACACAGTGGAATTGATTCCATTGCCCCATCTTCGAACGCCATTACGCCTTGAGTGTCCAAGACAATACGCAAGGATGAGCGGATGCCACTGCGACTCTAAATGCTCAAAAGTTTTTTGAGTCACCTTTAGGGCCTATTTCTATAGATTAGAGCGAGGCGGGCGAATTTCGAAGGACTCAAAAGTTCGGGCATCACCCAGATTTGGTGCAGAAAACTTGAGATTCGTGCGCTCGAGAACTTCAATCATTCACTAATAGTGAGACCAGATTGCGTTCTCAGATTCACTGAGTAAGCCTTCGAGGCTTCCTCCCTCGTTCACATGACCCATGTTATCAATGTGGTAGATGCGATGGCAATTCTGAGGAATTCGAAGCAGGGAAAAAGTCATTT